>CAYZUX010000182.1:0-11875 GCA_964481775.1 uncultured bacterium
GTCCTTGCCATGATTGGGTTGGCCATATCGGGCGGGTGGCTGTTGCACCATGAGAGTGCACCGAATGCCTGGCTCTATTTCCTGGGGTGTGGTGTGATCGGAGTGGTCACCTCTGTGCTTTATGTCTACCTGACCCAATACTATACCGAGTATCACTACCGTCCCACCAAGTCGATCGCCGAGGCCAGCCAGACTGGTCCCGCCACCAACATCATTGCGGGCCTGTCAGTCGGCCTCGAATGCGTGGCGTTACCCATCCTGGTCATCGGCGCCGCGATTCTCGGCTCCTTCTATCTCGGTTCATTCTCTGGGTTTCCCCATGCGGGTCTTTTCGGGACCGCTGTAGCCACCATGGGTATGCTCTCCACCGCCGCATATATCCTCGCCATGGATACCTTTGGACCCATTGCTGATAACGCCGGTGGGATTGTCGAGATGAGCCACCAGCCCAAGGAAGTCCGTGACAAATCCGACCGTCTGGATTCCGTCGGTAACACCACCAAGGCCCTCACCAAGGGATACGCCGTCGGTTCTGCCGCTCTGGCGGCCTTCCTGCTCTTCAGTGCTTACCTGGATGAGGTCAAGAACTATGGTCTCAAACTGACCAGTGTGGACATTGCCAAACCGGAAGTCTTTGTCGGCGCCATGCTGGGTGGCATGCTTGTATTCCTCTTCTCGGCTCTCGCGATCCGAGCGGTTGGACGAGCCGCGTACTATGTCATCAATGATGTCCGTGCTCAGTTCAAAGAGAAGCCCGGTATCCTCAAGGGAACCGAGGAACCCGATTACGGCCGTTGCGTGGATATCGTGACCAAGGGTGCTCTTAAGGAAATGATCATGCCAGGTCTGCTTGCGACACTGATGCCGGTTGTGGTCGGAGTTCTGTTCCGTCTGCTTGGCAATTACATGGGGGTTCCGGGAATCGGTGCAGAGGCGGTGGCCTCGCTGCTGATGGTCGGCACCATTGTGGGTATCCTCATGGCGCTTTTCCTCAACAATGGTGGCGGTGCCTGGGATAATGCCAAGAAATTCATCGAGACCGGCCAATTGGGCGGCAAGGGTTCCGACACGCACAAGGCGGCTGTCGTGGGCGACACAGTCGGCGACCCCTGCAAGGACACCGCAGGTCCGTCACTGCATGTGCTCATCAAGCTGCTCTCGACCGTGACCCTCGTGCTGGCCCCGCTGTTTATCTAATCGAAGTCAACCTTCTCCCCTGGCGGTCTGCGGGCCGCCAGGGGGGATGATTTATACCTTTACTTCCCAAATAGCTTTTTGAAAGTTTCGAAGGATATGGGTGTCTTTGGTGAGAAGCCTTACGCCCTCCGCCATAGCGTGCCCAACAATGATCCGGTCAAAAGGATCTCGTGTCCAACTCAGAGTGCGTGCATATCCAATCGCTCTGGAGAACGGGACATCTGAAATCTTGATGTCAAAAATCTTTTCCAAGGCTGCCACAACAGCGCTGGCTCCTTCATCTGTCTTTCCAACTTCGAAGAGGAATTCAAGCTCTAGAACAACCATCGGAGAGATAGCCAGCTCCTCATTTTCAAGAAGAGGCCACACAGGAAGAAGTTTCTGTTTGTTGCCCTGATAGAACCAGACCACCACATGAGTATCAAGATGAATCATATCTGCCAGAATTCGGACCAGTCCATGTGAACCACTTCTTCTGGATCTACTTTCAGATAACTGTCCCGAGCAATCAAACTGTCGATACTTCGTGGTTTTCCGATTGGTACGATTCTTACCGTTTTCCCTTTGTGTTCGATCTCAACAGGTATACCGCTCTCAATCACCGAGTCCAAAACTCCCTCGAATTTGGAGGAAAACTCCACTGAACTGATCGCCATCGAAAAAACACCTCCCATAAAGACATCCTACTCCCCTTGCCCCTTTCAATGAAGCTTAAAAAAAACTCATCACCATGGTTCCCATCCTCCCCTGTGGACAAACCGCCGATATTCCAGTATCAAGAAACGTGTGCCCGAAGGGTGAACAGGGAGTTCATGGGCATACGGCTCTGACACCAGGTCATGGAGTCCTCCGAAGTATCTTCCCCCGTTGGAGATCTGTTCGATGGAGAAGTTGGCGGTTATTACCGAGAAAGACAGTGTCGCCCAGGACATCATGGCGGTTTTGGGTGGCTTCAGGAAACACGAAGGCTATTACGAAAGTGACCGTTACGTGGTTGTTTCGGCTGTCGGCCACATTGTGGGCTTACCGGCGCCCGAAGAGATCGATCCTCAATATAAACGTTGGACCCTGCAAAGCCTTCCCATCCTGCCTGAAAAGTTCGAGCTCAAACCTCTCGATGGCATGAAGGGCCGTCTGGATCTGATGGCGAAGATTTTCAGACGCCCGGAAATTACCGGCATTGTGAATGCCTGTGATGCGGGACGTGAGGGTGAACTGATCTTCCGGGAGATCATCGAATACACCGGCACAGGCAAACCCATCCTGCGTCTGTGGCTTCAGTCGATGACTCCTGAAGCGATCCGGGAGGGTTTCTCCCAACTTCAACCTGGCACCAAATTTGAAGGTTTGGCAGCTGCCGCCTGGTGCCGCAGCGAAGCCGACTGGCTGGTCGGTATGAATGCCACCAGGGCAGTTACCAAACGCCTCCAGACCCGCAAAACAGCGGGCGTCTGGTCCGCCGGAAGAGTACAGACCCCCACGCTTGCGATCCTGGTCGATCATGAGATGCGGATCCTCGAGTTCGAGCCACGCCCCTACTGGCAGATCGTGGGTACCTTTCAAGCCTCCGATCACACCTATCAGTCCACCTGGTTTGATCCTGAATGGAAGGGTAACCCTGATACTGGAGAGCGGGATGACCGGATCCTCGACCAAACCCGCGCAGAGGCCATCCTGGCCGCTCTCAAAGGCAAACCGGCACTGGCCTCTGAGACTCGCAAGCCAGAACGTGAATCCGCTCCTCTGCTTTTCGACCTGACCTCCCTGCAGCGGGAGGCCAATCGCCGCTTCAGCTTCTCGGCCCGGCGGACCCTCCAGGCCGCACAGAGGCTCTATGAAGCCCACAAGGTTTTGACTTACCCGCGCACCGATTCGAAACACCTGCCCGAGGATTACCGTGGCCATGTCCATTCGGCTCTCGAAACCTTTTCCCAGGTTCACTCCTATGGTCCCTTTGCCCGAAAGCTTCTCGAGCAGGGACTCCTGAACCAGGAACGGGTTTTTGATGACAGGAAGATCAGTGATCACTTCGCTATCATCCCCACCGGAAAGGTTCCTGATCATCTCGAAGGTGATGACCACCGGATCTTCGACCTGGTGATGCGGCGTTTCCTGGCAGCCTTCTATCCAATTGCCGTGTGGAACAAGGTGGAACGTTTCACGGTTATCGAGGATGAGAACTTTCGTGCCCGGAGCCGAACCCTGCAAGTTCCCGGCTGGCGTGAGGTATATGGCTCAGATGAGAATGGCGAGGAAAAACTCCCTCCGCTGGTTGCAGGTCAGGATCAGGCCCGTGATGTGGTGGTCAATCCTCTGGATTTCGCCCTTAACGGGGATGTTACCCGTCCCCCGGGAAGGATTACGGAAGGCCGTTTGCTGGGAATGATGGAACGCGCCGGCAAGGAGCTCGAGGATGAGGAACTTTCCGAGGCCATGAAAGACAAGGGCCTGGGAACTCCCGCCACCCGCGCTGATATTATTGAAAATCTGATTTCAAAGGGTTACATCATCCGTCTGCGTGAGGGACTCAAACCTCTCTCAAAAGGGATCCGCCTGATTGACTTCCTGCACCGCATCGATTCGGCGGGGTTGACCTCGGCGGAACTTACCGGTGAATGGGAGAAGCACCTCTATGAGGTCGAGCATGGTGCGATGGCTCGTGCTGATTTCATGAAGGGCATCTCCAGTTTTACGGTTGGTGTCGTCGACAGAATCAAGGCATTTGAGTATGACGATCTCTACAAGGATTTTCCCCCGGTTGGCCAGTGTCCGTTCGATGCATCCGTACCAGTGGTGGAGTTTTTCTGGGGTTATCGTTGCCAGGATGGTGAATCCAATGGTGAGACCACTTGCCCACATCCCGGCTGCCCGGCGGAGACTCGCTTTATAATATGGAAAGAGATCTCTGGCCGGTATATTGACCGGAAAACAGCGGGACGCCTCCTTTCTCAGAAAAAGACCCCCTCCATTCCGGGATTTCTTAACCGCCAGGGGCAGGAGTTCCAGGCGGTTCTGGTCCTGGATGATAAAAACCAGGTAAAGGTGGTTGGCGAGGAATCCACCGGGGACAATCAGGAGGAGGTGACCGGTGATCCCATCGGTCCCTGCCCGGAAGGACATGAATGCGAGGTGGTGGAAACCAACCTCCGTTATGTCTGCCGTCAGCTTCTCGAGAGAGGACATTCAAAGCCCTCTTCCACCTGCTGTAGTTTGCAACTCCCCAAGCAGATTTGCAAACGCGAAATCACCGTGGAAGAGGCTCAAGCTTATCTCGAAGCGGGACGTGTGGGGCCTCTGGAGGGTTTCATCTCCAAGCGGGGAAGGCCATTTCCAGCGATCCTCTATCGCAAGGAAAATGGCCGTCATGGGTTCGAATTCCTTCCACGTGCCCCCAAGGAAGGAGCCGATGGGGAGGGAAAAACAGCAAAACGGCCAGCAAAGAAAACTGCCAGAGGCACGGCCAAAAAAGCCACCAGAACCACCGCCAGGAAATCCACGAAGGCTGTGACCAAACGATCCTCTCGGAGAGCTGCTCCCCCGGCGGCTGAGGAATAATCACTGATCCGCCATGTCAGGCTTCTTCGGGATATTTTCAAAAGATTGCATGGATATCCCTCCAGGAGTAGCCCGAACAGCTTTACAAATCCTGAATCCCAGTGGTGACGAACAGGTCAGTTTCCGGCAAACCCGGTCCTCCCTGCTCTGTGCGAGTGCTTTGAGCCGGCCGCATGCTTCCAATTCCAGCCAGATTGCAGTGAACGAATCCGGCCGAATTCATGCCGTTTGCGAGGGGAACATTCTTAATTCATCAGAGATCAGCCACAGGCTTAAACGGATGGGCCATACGGTTGCGTCCGATGGAGGAGCCGGGATCCTGGCACATCTGGGCGAGGCCAGGCAGGCAGACTGGGAACTTGGGCTGCGGGGGTCCTTCGCCTGTGCGGTGTGGGATGACTATGAGCGCACTCTCCGGCTTTCGGTGGATCGGTTCGGAGGAACAAGCCTCTACTGGATGGGGGGGGAAGACTGGATCGTGTTTGCCTCGACCCTCCCCGTCATACGAAAAACCCTGCTTGAGTGGGGCAGGGAAGCTGCAGGGACAGCACTTCCTCGATCGTTCCAGGGGTGGCTCCATGAAAGCGGGTGGCGGTTGGATCTCCAGGTGCTGGGAGGATATCTTGCTTCCGGTTGTGTGGGGACACCATCTTCCATCTGCCAGTCGATCTGTTCTCTCCCTCCAGCGGGTCGTTTGACTTGGCGGATGGGCACTCATCCATCCGTGGAAATCTGGTGGACACCACGTTTTGAGCACAAGCGGATCCTCTCCCTAAAAAAGGGTATCCCGGAATTTCTCGAGGTCTTTCGTGAGACACTCCCATGGTACCTGGACCTTGAAACCTCCAATCGTCTGGTCCTTTCCGCTGATACCGCATCGCTGTTTCTGGGTCATGAGATTGCCCGGTTGGCCGGGGCAAAGTGTTCCGTTTATGTCTCCTCCTGCGAGGAGAACACTGCTCGTGAAAACCGGTTGCTTAGAGAAATCGCCGCAACATTACCCATGCAACCGGAGTATGTCTCTGTTCCCGCTCCCAGTGGCAAAGATCTCCCTGATGTGGTTCGTGCGATGAGTGAACCCTGTGGAAATCCTTCTCTCTGGAAGATCTATAACGTTCTGCACAGGGATACTGACCGCGAGGCTCCCTGGCTTATGAACCCCGGTTCAGATGAATGCTGGGAAGTGAGCCCACGCGAGGTATCCACTTCGCCACAAGGCTTCTGGGATGGACTGTTCAATCCCGATGTGATGATGAATCCCATCCCTGTCCCATTTCTGGAGCCAGAGAAACCCAATGACCCTGAGCAGCTTCAGGACCTCGATGTGGGTTACATCCTGCCATACTTCCACCTGCGTCCCCTGCGGGATTTGTCTGCTGCCGCTGCCTGGAAAATCCATACTCCCTGGCTGGACCCGGTTTTGTTCGAATGGGTGGGGCATCTCCCCAGGAGCCTCAAGTTCAGTGGACACATCTCTCATTGGCTCCTGCGAAAACTGCTTGCCGATGGATCTTATCCCATCCCTCAGTCACTTCTTGTCCAGCAGTCTGCTTCTTCCAGCCCACCTGTTGACAGATGGCTTTCACGGCATCTGGCTGCCTTGTTCCAGGACACTGTCCTGAGTTCACACGCGGCCTTGGGGCCAGTCTTTTTAACTCCTCGGCTGAGACAGACCTTTGAAGCCCACCGTGCAGGGTGTGTCAGGCTGGGACATCCTCTCTGGAACCTGCTGATCCTCGAGCTCTGGTTACGTGAAAACCGGCTTGAGGTATAGTCCGCCTGTGTTCTCTCATGCAGCCTAGATCTTCGAAACGCCTGTTAGTGACCATTCTGGGTGGGGTGTGGATTCTGACCCTCGCCGGGATTGGCATTGCTCTCTTCTGGCCGGTGTTGGGACGTGGTTACCGTGAAGATGAAGGCCGGCTCTGCAATGACAATCTCGAACGGATCTTCAATGCCAAACAGGCTCTGGCTCTCGAACTGAATCTGGATCCCTCACGGCCTTATCCGCCGGTGGTCACTCAACTTGAAATCAAGGACCTTGCTCCTTACCTCCCCACTGACCGGCTGGATCTCTCCTGCCCTTCGGGCGGGAAATACATGATACGTCCTCTGGTGGATGACAAGGGGGAGGTGGTTCCCCCGACCTGTGATTTTGCTCCAAAAGATCCGGATGGAAATGGAACCGATGAAGCATCCGAGGGTTTCCATATCCACCGGAGATCTCACCTTCAACACTCTGAGAGTGGTGTGTATTATCGTGATCCGGGTCTTTCTTTCCCTGGTGATCCAGGCGCCGCTCCTCGTTGATCCCTCCATCCCCATGCGTATCCTGATGCTCCATCCCCATGATCTGCGTTATCACCCCTGGACCATCCGTGTCATCAAACTTGCGGAGGAACTCTCTGGTTTCGGTCATGATGTCCAGGTTGCATTCATCGAGCACAAGCGGGCGCATGAACCAGGTTTCCCACGCCTGCGCGAGATTCCCATTGGAAACAAAACGGGGGTAGAAGGGGTGCGGTACATTCCCCTGCGTGCACGTGACAATCAGACCCATAGAAACATCCTGGATGTGGTCCGTCTCGCACGTGAGGTTGATATCATTCATTTCCAGAAATGCTTCGCCTCAACCCTGATTCCCGCCATGTGGGCCTCTTACCGCTGGAATAAACCGCTCCATTATGATTGGGATGACAACGAGACTCTGATTCTCAACGAGATCAATCACCTGCCCTTCGGGTTCCGTGCCCAGGCACGTTTCCTGGAGGAACGGGTCCCTTTCTATGTGGACACCATCTCAGTTTCCAGTGATGCCTTGTGGAGGATCTGCGAAGGGAAGGGGTTCCCGGCTTCACGTATCCGGAAGGTGCCTGTCGGTGCTGATCTCGATGCCTTTGACCCTGCCCATCCACGTCAGTCCATCAAGAGGATTCCACCTCTCTCCATCGGCGAACGTCCCCTTGTGGTATACATAGGCCAACTTGAAGGGGCCGCTTATGCAGGGCTTTTTGTCAAAGCCTGCCGGCTGCTTGCCCACCGGTACCCGGAGGCTGTCTGGATGATCGTGGGAGGAGGCCCCATGCTTCCGGAATTGGAGTCGATGGCCTATGAACTGAACCTCTCTCACCGCCTCATCTTTACGGACTATTTGCCCTCCGACACAATCCCGGATGTACTTGCATCCGCCGATGTTGCTGTGGCCTGTTTTTCGGATGAGGAGTTTGTCCGCTGTAAAAGTCCACTGAAGGTTGCTGAGTACCTGGCGGCGGGAAAGGCGATTGTAGCCTCCCGTGTCGGGGAGGTTCCCTGGATGACAGGTGGAGCGGCGATTCTGGTGGAACCGGGTTCAGCTTCGGATCTGGCAAATGGAATAGGCCGGTTACTTGGAAACCGGGAATTGCGCCAGGAACTTGGACTAGCTGCCAGAAGACGCGCGGAAGCGGTTGTGAACTGGAAACAGAGCGCAAAAAACCTCGAAGAGGCATATTGGGTTGCATTGGGAAAATAATCCCAAGCTGATAACCTTATTCCGATTGAATCATTATGCCGTTACGTTTATTGACTCCATCCGACCGGCCCTTGCTGGAGAAACTCCTGGCCGGTAATCCTTTCAAAGGATCCCAGATTCAATTCCAGAAACTGGATGCGGACAAGTTGGTTGCTTTCCATTCAGCTTCGATTCTTTCCCAAGCCTCGGATCCCGAATCTCCGGTGTGGATCTTTGAAAGAGGAGGTCATCTTGGACTCGTCGGAATCCGTAAATCCGACATTCATTCCTCTTTTTTTGGTTTACCTGTCTTTTCGATCGAACCAGTGATATCCTACTTGTTGCGAGCGGATGAGAAACGGGAGCTTGTCTGTTCCATAGGAGACATCCTCGAATCCAAGGGAGCTCGGGTGGTCTGGGGAAAGTGCGATGAGAATGAAGGGGACCTGCCCAAGTGCTTTTTCCAGGTGGGAGCGGATTACTGTGGCACCACGATCCGGATGTCACGATGGATGGACACAAGCCAGACTGCGTCCCACTCGGAAGGAATCAGGATTCGAGAAGTGACACGGGAGGATTTACCGGCTTTGAGGCGAATCGCTGCGGAGGGCCATACTCACAGCCATTTTCTTCGGGATCCAAACCTGCCCGAAGAGCGCAAACTGGAGGTCTTCCCGGCCTACATGACGCGCTGCTTTGGTCAGACGAACCGGCCTTTCCTGACTGCCGAGGATGAGAGGGGCGAATTGCTGGGTTTTTCACTGCTGCTTTGTCCCTCCAATCAGATGGAACGATTGGGGCAGACGATCGGCATCGTGGATTTCATTGTCATCCATCCTGAAGCCCGGAACCGGGGGGTCGGAAGTAGTCTCCTGGGGGCTTCTTACACGGTTTTGCGTGACCATGGATACAACCTGATTGAGCTTAAGACCATGCTCGATAACCTGAATGCGATCACCTTTTACCAAAAGCATGGTTTCCGCATCCTGTCGGCGGAAATGAATTTCAGTATCGGAAGCACGGTGACGCGATGGACGGGAGCCTGACCGGCGTATCTAACAATACAACGGAACTAAAGGTGCCAGCCTCACCCGCGCCGGTAAAACCGGCGCGTATTCTTGTGGTCGATGACGAATTTTCGATCCGTGAGATGCTTCAGGATACCCTCCAGCAAACAGGCGTTTACCAGGTCGAGGCCGCTGAGGAGGGACGTATGGCTCTCCAGAAGCTCCGTGCAGAGCGCTTTGATCTGGTCATCACCGATCTGCGCATGCCCGAAATGGATGGGAACCGTCTGCTGGACATTTGCCGTCATGAGTTTCCGGATATTCCCGTTGTGGTCATCACAGGTTATGCCCGCCTGGAGACCGCGATCGATGCACTCCGCCTTGGGGCCGCCAATTTCATCACCAAACCGTTCCGCCTTGCGGAAATCCTTGATGTGGTCGAAAAGTCCCTCAAGCGCAAACGTGCCCGGGAAATCCCACAACGTGTCCTTCCCTGTCTTGTTGAGGAGCACATCCTTTTCCGTATCCCACCCTCGCTGGATTCAAAATCGGGTGTCATCCATTACCTGACAGAGAAACTGGTGGGCATGGGAATCTGCGATGAGTCGGCGCGGTATTTTGTGGCCGTTGCGTTGGATGAAGCAATCACAAATTCAATATTCTATGGGTGCCTCGAGGTTCCTGCGGGTCTGCGTGAAACAGATACCGGTACCGACGTGTTCAACCAGATTGTCTCGGAACGACTGGAGGATCCGTTTTACAGCAACCGGGCAATCACCATCGAGATGGACCTGACTCCCGAACGTGTCATCTATCGCATAGCGGATCAGGGTCCTGGTTTCAATCCCCCAGACCTCAAAAACAGCCGCATTGAACCCGCCGACCTTTCCCGTTTACATGGACGTGGATTGCTGCTGATTTCCTGTTTCATGGATGAAGTGACTTTCAACTCTTCCGGGAACGAAATCACCATCATTAAACGGCGCAAGACTGGGGATTCTGAAGATTTACCCTAACATGTTTTCCGCCAGGTGCCGGAGAACATGTTTCACCGAAACCATCCCGACAGGTTTCTTGTCTTCCACCAATGGCAGGTGACGGAATCCGGCCACCGCCATCTGGTTAAGGGCAAAGGCAAGTGTTGCATCGGCGCGCAGGGTGATCGGGTCCGAAGTCATGACCGCTGAAACCGGTGTCCTTTCGGTGTCAAGTCCCTTCAGGGCCACCCGCATGAGAACATCCCGTTCAGTGAAGATTCCGATCAATACTTCATTTTCCACAACACAAACCGCGCCCCGCCGGTGTTCGACCATCTTCTCGATTACTGATGCAATGGAGTCACTGGGAGATGCAACGAGGGGGGGCAAAGGGTTGATTTCCTGGATCCGGTCACTCAGAACGGAACGGCGGAGTTTACAGGTAGAATCCTCTTGGCCGTTCAGCTTCGTGGCAGGCGCGTAGGATTCTTCATCTTCCCCCAGCCGCTCTCTTCCTGAAACCCTCTCAAGCAGGCTTCCTTCCTCCTCGACAACCCAGGTTTCATCTCCGGTGAGCAGCTCCGCCAGGTCCCCTTTCCCTTCTTTGCGTTGGATCTCCTCGATCTGGGTGGTCATCAATTCGCTGTACTCGCCATGGTCCTCGACACAACGGAACACTCCCACAGGGACAGGGAAATCGGGATAATGCATCCGTGTCAGAAGGTATGCGAGAGTGGGTTGAGGGCTGGCCTCATCATGGATGAGAAGATCCTCCACGGAGTGGTCACGTCCCACATCGACCACTTCCGGGGTCAGGTTGTTGAGCTGGATTCCTTTGCCCAGCTCCTTTCCAAACAGCATGGGCTTCCCGTGCTCGAGGTAAAGCACTCGATCCGAACGATATTGACGGTCCGTGAAATGGTTGAAGGCTCCATCATTGAAGATGTTGCAGTTCTGGTAAATCTCGACAAAGGATACACCCTTATGCCGGGCCGCCCTCTCGAGAACCATGGTCAGGTGCTGGGTATCAATATCAATCGATCGAGCCACAAATGTCGCCTCCGAGGCGATCGCCACACAGAGGGGATTCACCGGATGGTCGATGGAACCATACGGAGTGGATTTGGTTTTCTTTCCGAATTCCGAGGTGGGCGAGTACTGCCCCTTAGTCAGTCCGTAAATCCGGTTATTGAAGAGGATGATATTGATATCAATGTTCCGGCGGATGGCATGGAGAAAATGATTTCCACCAATGGACAGGCCATCTCCATCGCCGGTCATGACCCAGACCGAAAGCTTCGGGTTAGCGAGTTTGATTCCTGTAGCGATCGCGGGCGCGCGTCCATGGATGCCATGAACTCCATAGGTGTTCATGTAATAGGGGAACCGGCTTGAACAACCGATGCCCGATACGAACACAAAGTTCTCACGGGGGATCCCGAGGGTTGGAACTACCTTTTGAACCTGTGCCAGAATGGAGTAATCACCGCACCCCGGACACCAGCGAACCTCCTGGTCCGAGACAAAATCCTTGCGGTCAAGTTTGATTTCCGCTACCGGTGAACTATCTGTGCTCATGTTTGGGTCCTAGCTCCAATGCCCCTGAAATAAAGAAAAGCAAAAGAAAATCCTCCTTAGCCGATCATAGG
>CAYZUX010000183.1:0-11863 GCA_964481775.1 uncultured bacterium
ACCCATGCGGACCGCCTGTTTGAAACCACCCTCATGGAACTCCCAGTAGAGGAACTCATGCTCTGGAGCTTTGCCGCCCGACAAGGCGGGAACCATCGAGAGGCCATCGATACCTTGTGGAATGGTCCCACCTGCAAGCTCGGCTGCGGTCGGGAGGAAATCCCAGAAAGACCAGACCTGATCACTCACCTTCCCGGCGGGAACTCTTCCCGGACAACGTACCATCATGGGGACCCGGATGCCGCCTTCATAGAGATCCCGTTTGATCCCTTTGAGTGGCCCTGAACTTTGGAAGAACTCTGGATTGGATCCACCTTCACGGTGAGGGCCATTGTCTGAGGTGAAGAAGATGAGCGTGTCTTTCTCGATACCCAGTTGTTTGAGGTGATCGAGTATCTTCCCGATGTCTGTATCCAGCCGGGTGATCATCGCGGCTTTTCCCTTCTCGGTATCCGGCCACGGCTGGTCTTTGTAAGGACCGAAGTCTGGAACCTCCATCCCGTTGCCTTCATATCGTCCACGCTCGTTGTTGGCATGGGGAATGGTGTAGGCGAGATAGAGAAAGAAGGGATGGTCCTGGTGACGGGTCAGGTAATCGAGGGCTTTATCCGTGAAAAGATCATGCGAGTATTCCTTCCTCCCCATCCCCAGGTTCCCGGCCAGCTCAACCATCTCCTCGTTATTCCAGAGATGCTCGGGATAGTAGTTGTGAGCATGACCCTGGTTGAGGTAACCATAGAACTCATCGAATCCCTTCCGGTTGGGAATCCCTGTTGTCCCCGGTTCCCCGAGGCCCCATTTCCCCACCAGTCCTGTCGCATACCCGGCCTGTTTGAGAACCTCCGCCACAGTGGTGTCTTCAGGCAGAAGAGGATGACGCGCATTTCCCCGGATCCTTGCATGGCCCGAATGGAAACCTGTCATCAGGCAACAACGGGATGGTGCACAGACGGTCGAGCCTGCATAGCAGTCAGTGAAACGGATTCCTTCACTTGCGAGCCGGTCCAGGTTTGGTGTGAGTATCTGTTGCTGGCCATAGCAACCCAGATCCCCATATCCCAGGTCATCAGCCAGGATGAAAAGGATGTTGGGTTTACGGGCAGGCTCCTCTGAAGCATGAGAGGGACCTCCTCCCAAAGCGGATGCTGTGACTCCTATGGCAAGTGACTCGAGAAAGAAACGGCGGGTCATGAGGTCTTTCTGGAATGTGGATTCCAAACCGTGCCCCTTTTGTTTTCCAGCCTCTCCAATTCCTCCATGTTTTTCCACGGTTCAACACCCTCCAGGATCTAAAGAACTTTGAGCGATTCTACTCCTTGCTCTGTCCTGATGCGACAACCAGTCTGTAAACAGGTTCGAGTGAGTGGTGAAAGAGAGTGGAATTCCCTCACTTTGCATGTTAGCCTGTCTTGTTTATCAGGAAAGCATTCAGGCATCCTGTACAGACCGCTTGTTGAATCATCATGGCAATAAGTGAAAGCATGTCTTGCCCCAGGCAAATTTACATAGGACGGTTTCCAATCCCATGAAACATCGAATGATACTACTCGTGGCTTTATGCCTCTCTGTCATGGCGTTCGCAGAAACGAACTCCGTGGCGCCAGCACTGAAATCACATCAGGCGGTAACTCCTGTCCCCCGTCCTGATGACTGGTGGACTCAACGCCACGCGGCGATCCTGGAGCGTGTCAAACAGGGCAATGTGGACCTCATCATGATCGGCGATTCGATTACCCACGGCTGGGAATCCTCCGGTAAGGAGATGTGGGATAAATATTATGCTCCACGCAACGCGGTCAATCTCGGCTTCAGTGGTGACCAGACTCAGCATGTGCTATGGCGGCTCGATAATGGCGAAATTGATGGTATCTCGCCCAAGCTGGCCGTGATCATGATCGGTACAAACAACTCGAATGGGGATGATTACACCGCGGAGGAGATTGCCGATGGGATCATCGCTACCCTTGAAAGGCTGCGCCTCAAACTGCCTGAGACCAAGGTACTTGTACTCGGCATTTTCCCTCGTGCTGAAAAACCCTGTCCACAGCGTGAGAAAAATGCCAAGGCCAGCGAGATCGTGGCGAAGTATATCGCTGAAGATACGGCCAAAGGAAATCACCGGTTGTTTTATTTGGACATCGGACCAGAATTCCTGGCGGAGGATGGCACCTTACCCAAGGAGATCATGCCCGACTTCCTGCACCCCAATGAAAAGGGTTATCAGATCTGGGCGGAAGCGATCGAACCGAAGGTGGTTGAATTGATGGGCGGGAAGTAATCAATCACGAGAATCAGAATCATGATTTCCTCGCGAGTTTCGGCCCGGAGGAAAGTGATATAAACGAGGGAGGAAGTGATATGCCGGACAACGTAACCAGGCGGGATTTTGTAAAGGGAGCGGCCACGGTTGCCGCAGGAGCGGCAGTCGGAATCGGCGCGCTGCGCCGTTCAACCGCATCCTGGGCGGGTGCCAATGACCGTATCCGCATGGCGGTAATGGGAGTGAATGGCCAGGGGAAAGGTCACCTTAATGGTTTCTCGCAGATTGAGGGAGTGGAGGTCGCCACCATCTGCGAAATCGATGAGCGCTTGTGGGAGCCACGCGCGAAGGAGTACTTCACCGACAAGGGGCTCAAGAAGCCCAGCTTTGAGGCCGACATCCGCAAGGTTCTTGAAGACAAGAACATCGATGCCATCTCCATTGCTACCCCCAATCACTGGCACAGCCTGGCCACTATCTGGGCCTGCCAGGCCGGCAAGGATGTCTACTGCGAGAAGCCCCTATCGCATGAAGTTCTGGAAGGGCGCCGAGTCATCGAGGCAGCGGCGAAGTATGACCGGATTGTTCAGCATGGCACTCAGATCCGCAGCAGCCTTGGAATCATTGAGGCGATCCAGAAGCTGAAAGAAGGAGTCATCGGCGAGGTTTATATGGCCCGTGGTCTCTGCTACAAAAATCGCGATACCATCGGCAAAAAGCCAGATTCCACTCCCCCCGCGGGTGTTCATTATGACATCTGGCAGGGCCCAGCCCCCGAACGTCCCTTCCGCGAGAACCGTTTCCACTACAACTGGCACTGGTATTGGGACTATGGCAACGGGGATATCGGCAATCAGGGTATTCACCAGATGGACATCGCACGTTGGGGACTGGGAGTCGGACTGCCCAAACATGTTTCGGCCTCGGGCGGCAAGTTCCTCTTCGATGACGACAAGGAAGTCCCGAATGTTTTGACAGCACAGTTCAACTATCCCGATGAGGGGAAGATGGGCAAGCTGCTCTGCTTCGAGGTACGTCCCTGGATCACCAATGATGAGCATGGCGCCAGTATTGGTGTCCTTTTTTACGGTTCCGAAGGCTACATGGTCATCGATTCCTATGACCACTACCAGGTCTACCTTGGCAAGGAGAAGACACCTGGACCTACCCGTGACGAAGGCGGCGACCACAAACGCAACTTCATCGAGGCGGTCCGTGCGCATGACATGAAGATCCTCCATGCTCCTCCCGAGGAGGGTCATCCCTCGGCCGCTCTGTGCCACTTGGCGAATATCTCGTACCGCCTGAAGCGTGATCTCGAATTCGATCCCAAGACTGAAACCGTGGTAGGCGATGAGGAAGCCAACAAGATGCTGACTCGCAACTACCGCGCACCGTTTGTGGTACCGGATGTGGTTTAGTAGTAATTCATAGCTGATCTTCAAACATGTCAAGGGCGGGGACTTGTTCCCCGCCCTCTCTGTCTGTTTTCCTTCTTACCATTCGGTAAATGATCCATCTTGGTTTTCACAGGCATAGAAGGTTATACTATTCCACTTTCTATTGCCGAAAATATAAGGGATGGATCGTTACGGCCACAGTGGGGGACTGGGCCTCAGACGGATCGGAGTGCTTGAACCATGCAGGCTCACTTTCATACAACCCTCCACAATGGATTCCTTTCTTTTTTCATTGTGGTTTTCCTTGGTGTCTTCTGCCTGCCGGGTATGGCGGCCACTGACTGGCCCGCTCTGCCTCAAACAGTTACTGCCCAGGAGGATGGCCCCATCGAAGTGGCTACGGGAACCGCCAAAGTCGTCTCAGGTGATGCCACAATCGTAGACCTCGAGGGGCCTCTCGTGGATTCCTATGTCGACCTTCCCTTTGAGATCACTGATGCTACCAGCACCTCCCAGCTGATGTTACAAACACAGCTCATCATCAATGCCACACAGGTCATGGTCCCCGCTGGCGCACGTCCGATTCATCTCGTGGAGGTCGTCAAGGATACCCTGGATCGCAACCTGGCCCTGCAGGCTGCACGGCTCTCGCCAAGAATTGTAGGGACCAGTGTCGATAGTGCCTGGGCACAGTTTGATCCCACCGCCTTCGCCCAGGTCACCTACAGCCGTACCAATACTCCCAGCGCGGGCTTTCTGAGCGGCGACACAAGCGGTGCCGGCACAATCAACAAAGTCAAAACGAATTTCTTTGGACTGGGATCTCCCAATGGGGATCCCGGTTTGGGAGCACGTCAGAAACTGGTCACCGGTACCGAGTTTCAGCTCGACACCCGTATCCACCGTGAAGATACCAGTGTTGGTTTTCTGCAACCCTTTGACCAGGAGTACCAAACCTCGGGTACCTTCAGCATGGTTCACCCACTCATGCAAGGGGCAGGCTCGAATGTCAATCTGGCTTCGGTACGCATCGCTTACAACAACACCCGTATCTCCGAGCTCGATCTTCGTCAAATAACCTTGATGACTCTCAACCACGCCCACCAGGCCTATTGGGAACTGGTTTATGCACGGATCAACTTGGCAATCAATATCCAGTCCCTTGGTCTGGCGGCGGACCTCCTGCGCGAAAACCGGATCCGTTACAAATATGGTGATCTCATTGCCGTCGATGTCCTCGAGGCGGAGGCAAGCGTAAAGCAACGCGAGCAGGCGGTTATCGCTGCCCAGAACCAGTTCGAGAATGCCTGTGACCGTGTCCGTGAACTCACCGCTATCGACCGGACACGTCACGATTGGGAAGCCCCTCTTGTTCCGGTGGATCCACCGGTTTTCGCACCGATCGTGGTGGATGAAACCCTTTCGCTGGATATTACTCTCCAGAAGAATCCGCTGATTCAGTCGGCCAAGCTGGCGGTCCAGAATGCCCGCGAGGGGCTGATCATGGCCCAAGACCGGTTCCGTCCGCGCCTGGATGCGATTGCCAGCCTGAGAGAGGCGGGGTTGGGCGAGAACATTAACCAGGATCATAGCGAACTTTTCAGCGGAGATTACCTGTCTGGCATGGTAGGTCTCCAATATGAGATGCCCTTGTACCGCCGCCGTGAGCGTGCAGATATCATGTCTTCTAACTACCAGATCTCACAAGCCGAGTATAATCTCAGGGATACTGAACAGCAGGTGGTTTATGACCATCGCAAGGCGGTCAGGCAGATCGAGGACTTGCGCCGTTCGGTCGAAGCGGCGGGAGCAACTGTTCGAGCCGAGAAAGACCGGCTGGAAAAACAGAAAATCAGCCATGAGCAGGGTGTCACTACCTCCCATGATCTTCTGGAGGTCCAGGACGCTTTCGCTCAGGCTCAGGCAACTCAAATCCGCGCAATCGTTAGCTACTACCTTGCTCTGATCGAACTGGAACGGATCCGTGGGACTTTGATTGATTCCCTCGGGATCGAACTGGTTCCGATGAGTGCGTTGAAGTAGGCCGCATGGGTCTCCATTCACCCCGGTATTAGGTCAACTTGAATCAGATAATTCCTTTCAGAAGCGCAAAGGCCAATTTTGGAAGGAGATACGTTAGGCCGGTGGGTACTGTTCCGGGGATCGGAACGAGGTTTCGCGAAAAAAAGATTTGACCTACGAAATCACAAGCTCTATAACCATATCGTGAAGTCTGAAATGAAGTCTTTTGCACTGCTTTGTACGTACCGAAGTTGACCACTCAAACTGCCTTTCTGATGTGAATTGTGCCCCGTTCGGGGTAAGCCGCCAGGAAAAGTCTTCGTTAGAGGAGGCTGTTAAGGTGGTAGATTCCATCTCTCCTTCCAGAATGCACCACGCCCTCCGTTGGCTTTGCGTGGTATCAGGGGCTGCAACTCTTCTCGTCCTTCCGATCTCCTCCTTCGCAGATTGTACCTCGGTCGGGGCTTATATCTGGTCTCTCGGAAAACCGGGCGCTATTGAGGAGCACGTGGTTGCGCTCGATACCAACGGGAGACTCTATGTCGAGGGGGCGTTCTACATTGAGAAGGTCATCGACACTTGGCTGACCAGTAATGCGATGACGGGGACCACAATCTGGAAGGTAACCAATAGCGGTGGGACCAAAGTGGCAGCGGTTTATCAGAATAACTCTTCGAAGAAGTTCGACATGGTGATTGCTGGTAAGCTTAAGGACCCTGACTCCTTCGGCTCATATTCCGGAGTGTCCGCCCATTGGAAAGTTGATTACTCGGGAACACCCTTGCTCGCTCTGAAGAGAGCGGGGGATGCGACTCTGCCGGACGGTTCGCTGATTCTCAAATGCACGGTAGTTGCGAAACCGATCGGATTCGTCCAGGAGCAGTGGGTGGCGAGTGGCTTGGTACAGCCAGTGGCGTTCACTTTCATTCCCGGCATGGGACGCGCAATGTTTGTTTCCGAAAGAGCCAGCGCAAAGATCCGTTATATCAAGGATGATGCTACACTCCTTGGCACCGCTGCGATGGACTTGAGTTCGCGGGTGGCGGTCCCGCCACAAGCCCAGCAGCACGGGCTGATGGGGGTGGCGTGTCATCCGAAGTTCGCCGACCCCACTCCACGGCGGTATGTCTACGCCTACGGCACGAGCAAGATCCCCACACCTTTCCCCAATGACCCGTACCGGCCCAATGTGCAAGCTTGGCCAGGAAGGATCTATCGGTGGGAGGTGAATGCTCAACTTACTCCCATCGCCACTCCCGCTCCGATTCCGAACGACCTCTACATTTATACTGGAAACACCACTCCCACTCCTGCCTCTCCACCCCACTTTGAAAGTGTCTCTCACTCGGGTGGGTGTCTTCGGTCCTACACGGATGGAACGCGATCCTTCCTCCTTCTCTCGACTGGCTGCGTGGATCATGAACTCGATGACGGGCACATGAGCGGCCGTCCTCAAGACGCACGTTCCCTCGTGGGTAAGCTGCTACGCTGGGAGATTGAGGATGATGGGGACTTGGTTATTCCCTCCGACAACCCACTTGTGGACTGGGTTGCGACACCGACTCCGCCCGGTCCGCCAATCCCAACGCCCACCCTGAGATACCCTCGTGAAGAAGTCATCGCATCCGGCTTCCGCAACCCCTACACGTTTGCGTTGCGGCCTGGGCCGACTCCAGGAGTTCCGATAGAAGCTTGGGTTTCCAATGTCGGGGGAATTGAGGATCGTGGTTTCGAGGAAATCAACCGGATGCGTCTCAGCTTCACGGCGGGCGGGAACCCAGACGAATACATGAATTTCGGTTTCCCGCGTGTCGAAGGGAATTCGGCTGAGCCAACACCATGGGCAACACCGGGCTACCAGATGTATACGGGTTGTGATATCAGTTGCGCCCCAACCAACAATGGAGGAGATCTCTCCGACGTTGGTAGTCTTCCGTACGTGGCCTTTTCCGATCTGGAGCCGCCCGCGATCTTCTACCTCCGATTTGAGGACACTCAACACAGAAAACGCGCATCGGTTGGGGGAGGAGCGTTCATCAGCACGGATTCCTTCCCATCCAGCTTCTTTGGGGATTTCCTCTTCCTCGATTGGTGGCACGGATCGATTTGCCGCATACCAGCTTCCACCATTGACGCTGGTACTCCCTATCGAATTGAGTCTCTTGATGAGCTGAAGTGGTGGGATACCGGCCAGATGCTACGAAACTATGACATGCTTGAAGGGCCTGACGGATACCTCTATTACACGTGGTATGACACCGACCTTGATCCTGCTGTGGGAGGGATCGACAGACTGAGGTACATAAAGTAGCCATGAGTAGATCCAACTCCTTGATCCCATCAATGTCCCTATGCATCCTGCCAACGAGGAGAATGACGCTCGCACTCGCATTCCTTCTCACCGTATCTCACGTGCTTACGGAGATACCTGAAACCCAAGCTGAGACTATCTTTGTATCCGTCGAAGGTGATGGAACAACCGGCCTTTCATGGGGCACTGCTTTCACGAGGATTACCGAGGCTGTCAATGCCGCCTCCAGTGGCGACCAGATCTGGCTCGCCTCCGGAACTTACCTTGAGTCAGTCACTCTTAAGCCCTCGCTCTCACTTTACGGCGGCTTCGCGGGAGTGGAGACGAACTTGAACCAACGAAATCCTGAGACGAACACAACAATTATCAATGGCAGCACTGCGAATACTTCAGTCGTCTTTGGGGCGACAGGAGTGTTACTTGATGGGATGAGAATAACCGGTGCCAATACGAGTGACAGTGGAGGGGGCATCTATTGTGAAAATGCCTCGATGGCACTGAGAAATTGCGAGGTCATAGGGAATCGTTCATCATCGCTCGGTTATTCAGCCTATGGCGGGGGTATTTTCTGTGTTTCCTGTGAAATGGCGCTATCGAACTGCACCATTGAGGAAAACCGTGTAGAGTTAATTCTTCCACAGGATATCCAAATCTCTGTTCCCCTGGTGGCTGTGTACGGGGCTGGCATTTGCGCAATCAGCAGTACGCTCGAGATGGATAGGTGCAGGATTGTGAACAACCGATTGAATTGCAGCGGATACCCCGCGGATATAATACTTTCGATCGGAGGAGGGCTTTACATCGAAGGGACTGCGAACTGCAACGCTTGTACGTTTGACGGAAATAACGCCCGTGCTGTCCTCTCCCACGGAGCATCACTTGCTAGAGGGGGTGGGATTGCGTCAATCGGGACACTGTCGATTGACAACTGCGTTTTTGTGCGAAACGGTGCCGAGATCCCGCTTAATGGAGATGGTGCCTTTGCGGAGGGAGGCGGTGTGTATGCTTCCGGTCAAGTTGACACGGAGAACACGATCTTCGTTGGAAACAGAGTTTCTGCGCAGAGCATAGATCACGTGGAAGATTTCAAGGCTCACGCCATTTCGTGCAACGGTGCTTTGAATGCCTCGCAGTGTGACCTATTGTCGCATTCTGGCTGGGGGTTTGGGCCCTATTACTCAATATCTATTCATGTTCCCACTGGCACCATCAAGCTGGCAGGCTGTATCACGGACATTGTGGAGTTGGGCGCGGGTGTGGGGGTGGCGCAAGTTACATATTCCGATGTTTTGAGCGGCTTCCCCGGCGAAGGCAACATCAACCTCGACCCTCGATTCGTCGACCCACAGAACGGAGACTTCCGTCTGCTGGCGAGTTCCCCCTGCATCGACGCGGGAACGACGACTGGTCCTGCAACTGACATTCTTGGAAAAACACGCCCGGTGGATATTCCGGGTGTGGGGCGTGACGGTCTCGGAGCATTCGACATGGGGGCGTACGAGTTCCAGCTGTCGGATCTGCCGACTCCGACACCCACACCCACGATCACAGAAACTCCCACCATCACCCCGACAGCGACAATGACCGAAACCCCAACCGCGACTCCGACACGGGATCCTAACGCGAGTTGGATACGCAAGTGGGACTTGTATCGATAAGGCGCAGCCAAAACCTCAGGGAAAAACTGGAGGAGCAGAACCATGAATCAGTCCAGAATTCCCCATAATTCCACTCACTTTGTATTGGGTGTAATGCTGCTCCTTCTTATTATTATAGGACCAGTAGGGGCTCAGAACACAGCCATGGAAGTGGATGGCGATCAAACCGTGAACAAGACCGCTACAGTCAACGAGAACCTCAAGGTCAACACTGCCAGTTCGCCCGGCACTCCCAACTTCATTACCGGTAACAACGGAGACGCTTATATCAAAGATCAGCTGGAAGTAGATGGGAGTGTTTCTGTAGATGGTTCCGTATTTCGTGTCAACACGTCAACCGATTCCGTCGGCGTCGGTTCCGATCCTAGCAGCTATGGCAAATTCGTTGTCACCAATGGACCTTTCTCCATTGGCGCGATTTCTCCTCCGGGGGACAGCGACGATTTTGCGAAATTGTACGCAAAGATTGTTTCTGGTTACGCCGAACTTTATGTCGTTGATGCGGCGGGAAACCACAGTCAACTCTCAAGTCACGCTGATCCTGCTCTCCTTATCCCAGGCACCCCCAGCTCCTTCGCTGACCCGGATGTCTCTATTCCTTTTAGCTTCCATCATGGCAATAGATACATCGGCAAAGGCGCAGTCGTCGATCTTTCGGCACTGGTGGCTGACATCGAAAGGCAGAACGGAAAGAGTTACACGACCGTCTATGACCTTCCCGCTGTAGAGACCGAAACCATAGCGAGCCGACAGGCCCGCTTTGAGCTCCAAGCCAAACAGCGCATCCTCGCCGAAACCCCCGAAGTTGAGATACCAATCCAGGAGGCTTGGGAGAACGCTGAGGTTCGGGAGCCTGTCGAGACCACTCGGTCGAACACCAAGTACCGCTTTGATCTGACTACCGAGCAAGTGATCTCATACCAAGTGGAGGAAAAAGTAACCGAGTTAGCTGGCACAGGGCGGTACGAACGGCAGCTTAAGGACGGGGTCCGCTTCGATGAGTCCACAGGCAAGTTCTACCGTCAGCGCACCATCGAGGAGATCGAGCTCTCGCCCGACGCGATTCTACCCCTGCCGGACTGGATCCTGAGCAGGATTCCACAGCAGGAAAGATAACCGCAGAACGAGGGCGAAAGTGTCGAAGGGACTCAAGTAAAAGGTTTTTATTTCTGGCCGGTGTTGTGGAACACACCGCGGGCCCTCATCAGCGGGGGTTAACGCCGGAGTAGACTCACTGGTTTACGGGCTGAGATTCTGAATTACACTCCCTTTGAAGTTTGATGAAGATCTGCTGGATCGGGTTCCGAAGATCTCCCGGTTCAGCCGCAATCGTAAGATGCGTTTCTAATGCATTGCTTGCTATGATGACTAAATTGTGCCCATTGAGAGGTGTTCCCGTGCCCGACCCAGTTCAACCCATGACAGAGATCAACCTTTTCCCCGCAGTCCGCCGTCACACCGTCAGCCGTTACCTCTACAGCCACTTCGCCGAACACCTGGGACGCTGCATTTATGAGGGCATCTGGGTGGGAGATAACCCGAAGATCGAGAACGATGGGGGGATCCGCAAGGACACGGTGGCTGCGCTCAAGGAGGTGGCCCTGCCCGCGCTGCGTTGGCCGGGGGGGTGTTTCGCCGACAACTACCACTGGAGGGATGGTATCGGCCCCCGTGATAAACGTCCCAAGCGCCATAACCTGTGGTGGAATCAGCCGGAAACCAATGCCTTTGGAACTGACGAGTTCATGCGTTTCCTGGGGATGGCGGGGTCTGAGGGATACTTCTGTTTGAATGTGGGCAGTGGGACGGTGGAGGAAGCCTGCTCCTGGGTGGAGTACTGCAACAGCACCCAGGCCAGCGACATGGCGAACCTGCGTAAAGAAAATGGCCACCCGGAGCCTTACAATGTGAAGTTCTGGGCGGTCGGGAATGAAAACTGGGGCTGTGGCGGAAGCATGGATCCCGCCTTCTATGCGGACCTTTATCGCCGTTTCTCCACTTACCTGCGGGGTATCGCCGGCCCCGAGGCCAAGCTGGTGGCTTGTGGTTCTTATCCCAATATCCCGGAATGGGACGAGACGTTTTTTGCGAAATTGAAAGGTGGGAGATGCCTGCACCTGGTGGATTATATCGCTCTCCACAACTATTCCGGCCAGGGGAAATCAGATCTCGAATTCACTGAAGAGGACTACTATGCCCTGATTGGCCAGAT
>CAYZUX010000184.1:0-11787 GCA_964481775.1 uncultured bacterium
CCGCCAGATCTCTGTTTGGTGAGAAAATCGAGTATGCTCAAGGGAATTACCAGGCTTGCCAGGGAGCTGATGCCTTGCTGGTGGTCACGGAGTGGAATGAGTTCCGCCGTCCTGATTTTGAACGGATCCGGGACCTGATGAGGTCTCCGGTGGTCATGGATGGACGGAATCTCTACAATCCCGCGCGCATGGCCGCGCTTGGTTTTACTTATTACTCCATCGGCAGACCGCCGGTGATCCAGGAGGAACACAGAGTCCAATGATCCAAGGAGCAATAGTCACCCCTCTTCGTGTGATGGCGGATGAACGTGGACGTCTCATGGAGATGTACCGGAGCGATGATCCCAACTTTATCCGGTTTGGTCAGACCTACATGACGACCGCCTATCCGGGTGTGGTCAAAGCCTGGCACTACCACAAGAAACAGATCGACAACTTCATTGTGGTCCACGGCATGTTAAAAGTGGTTCTCTTTGATTCCCGTGAGGATTCACCCACCAAGGGTGAGGTAAATGAGTTCTTCCTTGGAGTTCATAATCCCATACGCTTGACGATCCCTAATGGGGTCTACCATGGGTTCAAGTGCATCAGCGAGCATGAGGCCATCTGCATCAATGTCCCTTCGGAGCTGTATGATTACAAAGATCCAGATGAGTATCGTCTCCCGGCGCACACATCGGATATACCCTATAATTGGGATCGTCAGGACCGATAAATTTTTTCCCGCACTGATGTGATTTCTGACCTTGATTTGGGTTGCTGATTAGGAGAAAATAAATAATTGAAAACGTTTTCAGACGGGTTGGAATCCTGGTGAAAGGGGGTATCGCCTGGATGCCTCATCTCATGACCATAATGAGAAGCAGACAAGGATTCACTCTCATCGAGCTTCTGATCGTCATCGCGATCATTCTTATTCTCATATCAATTGCACTTCCGAATTTCCTGGAAGCCCAGATGAGGGCCAAGGTCGCAAAAGCACGGGGAGATATCCGTTCGATAGCCACAGGCATGGAAACGTATTTCCTCGATGAACGGACTTACCCAAACGATTGCCCTGGAGCGGAGGTCTCAGGCTGTATCGCCCTGACCACACCTGTCAGATATATGAAATCCGTCCCCATGGACCCTTTCGGACTCCACAGGAATCAGGGTCATACTTTTGTTGACCTTCGAATCGGTGCTTCTTTTTATCCTATGGGGACAGGACTCAATCCCTCCGGGCTGAAGCGTCACTGGCCAATTCGAGCCCCCTTTTCGCGTGAGAATCCACCGGTCAAAGAGGTCTATATCATCTACTCAGCCGGGCCCTCGGATGAGGAACCGGGTGATCCGACTGGCACCTATCCCATCGAGGTCGCCAAACTCTGGACGCTCTATTCTCCCACCAATGGGACTGACAGCTATGGCGGGATTATCGTGACAGGTGGTCAGCCTCTCGAAAATCCACTCTTGAGGCACCTTAAGGTGACGCACTTTTAGTTTGAGTGATTGGAGCTGATCATTCGAATGGGCCATGTCAGGCTCACAGCCCCGATTCATTTACCGTTGCAGAAGCCTGTATCCTTTTGCTGCAATCTCTGAGATCCGGACCATCCGGTAGCTGGCCACTCCGGTTTCCAGGGTATCATGCAGAGGATCACTCCATTTCCCGGGAATGGATGGAGTGCCATGCATCATCCCGAAGACCGATCCCACCGTGGCACCATTGCAGTCGGTGTCGAAACAACCCTGGACTGCGCGGCAAATGGATTTTCCGAAATCCTCCTCACCCCAGAGCAGGCCGATGGCCACAATCTGAGCGTTGCTGTTGGTGTGGCACCAATGGTGGAGATGTTTCTCATTCCAATGTGAGTGAACCCGGCTGATCGCCTCATCGTAGCCGATCCCCTGATCTCTCCAGGCGATGACTTCCCTGATATCGGCGGCGAGACGGCATTTGGAGGGAATCTCCGTAAGTCCCACCTCGATGACTTCACGTACCCCTTCTACACAAGGCGCAGACGCCAGCATGGCAGCCACCCACATCTCTCCATAAATCCCATTCTTGACATGACTGATCGAAGCATCCCGCCAGGCGTACTCGGCAGCGAGTTCGGGATTTCCCAGCGCTGCATAACCCCAGAAGTCGGCCCGGATCTGTGCGCCGATCCACTCCCGGTAGGGATTGTGGTGGACCGCCGATTGGGGCGGCATGATCAGCATCGCGAAGTTCCTGTAGGCGGTTCGTTCCGCGGTGTAGGTCTTCAATAGAGGCAGGTTCATCATCCAGAACTCGGCCACATCCTCCGGAGTGAAATCTGGTCCATACTTTTCCAGAATCGCCAGGCCCGTGACTGTATAGTTGAGATCGTCATCCTCCACCGCATGAGGAACCCGGTCGATGAAAGCCGCTTCTGGATTGATTGAGTACCTGGATTGGATCTCCTCGTATACATCCGAACGCATGTACTGTTTGAGGGGAAAGTTTTCCGTGTCTTTCAGGAATCCCCAGATCCTCTCCGAATGCCAGCTCTCCACTGGTTTGCCGAGAAGGTTTCCCGCGCAACGTCCCACCCAGGCTCCATGGATACGATCATACAGATCGTTCTCTGTCAGTTTGGTGGTAAACCGCCGTGGACCATCGGGTCTGGCCGCCCGGATCGATTCCAAGTCGGATGGTTCCTCATAAGGATAATCTGCATGGTTCGGAAGCTGCTGCCCTTGTTCGAGAAAGGCATGAATGCGGGGTTGCAGGCTCCAGTCTTGATCCAGATCCAGTTCCTTGAGGGCCTGGTATTCCGTCTCAATCGAAGTGGTGTCCTTACCCTCTTCCTGGAGTTGAAGGTATTCACCCTCGAGGTCGGCGTGGCGGAATGCGAGCCAGCTGAGCTTCATGGATTGGAAGTCCTTTCTGCGAGGTTATAGAGATCGTAGGATATAGAGTAACTGGAGAATCATGGGGAGGAAATACAGCATGGAGGTTGACGATATCCTGGTCGTGAATCTGGGGGAATACCGTCACGAATCAATGCAATATAAAGGATATGAGGCGCGAGTTGAGTCTGATGATGAAGCTGGCTTGTTTCATGGGGAAGTAGTTGGAATTCGAGATGTGATCACATTCCAGTCGATAGACCAATCCGATCTGGAATTACAATTTAGGGAATTCGTTGATGTCTACCTGGAGTTCTGTCAAAGGCTGAACCAAGCACCAGAAAGACCATTACCATGCCCTTAGACGACACCCAGCTCGCCGCGAGCGAGCAATTCGGCAAGCAGAGCCACCGATACGGGAAGGGACACATTCTCGAAAACGTCGAGGATGTTGCCCAGGCAGTGGAAATGATGGACTTGCCTGAACACGCCGAGGTCCTGGATGTCGCGTGTGGAGCCGGGCACACCGGTTTGTACCTGGCCAGCCTGGGACATTCGGTTACACTGGCCGATATCGCCCAACCGATGCTCGACCGTGCCAGCGAGCTGGCCGCCGAACGAGGTCTTTCAGTCAAAACCCAACGCCACACAGCCGAGGCGCTCCCTTATCCGGATGCCTCCTTCGACCTGGTGACTTGCCGTGTTGCTGCGCACCACTTCAGTTCTCCAGGAGCCTTTGTCCATGAGTCCGCGAGGGTGCTCAAACCAGGGGGGTATTTCCTGGTGATCGACGGTTCGGTGGAAGATCACCAACCCGAGGCCGAGGAGTGGCTGCACTGGGTGGAGAAGTACCGTGATCCCAGCCATGGCGGTTTTCTGACTCCCAGTCGTTGGTCCGAGCTTTGCTCTGCTTCGGGTCTGGAGGTGCTCAGCTGCTCACTCATCCCTTTCAAGCAGCCAGACCTCAACTGGTACTTCGAAACCGCTGCAACAACACCAGAGAACCGTGAGAAGGTTCTCGACCTTGTGCGCAACGCGCCCCCTCAGGCAAGGCACTTGTTCAAACTGGGGGAAGAGAAGGGAAAGATTGTGTGGTGGTGGCAGAGAATCACATTGGTGGCGCGGAAGGGGTAGAAAGTCATCCACCACTCGGAGTGAAAGAAACCTCTCCGGTTGCTTCCAGGACAACGGGATGCTCCAATTCCTTCTCCAACACCACCAGCGGCCCAAGCCCCTTGGTGATGCAGGCCATCTGCCGTTTGGGTAAATCAAGTAGGACTATTCGATCCGCTAATTGGAAGATGAATTGGTTCCCCGGAAGAGCGGTTGGGTACCGAGCAACCCAACTGAGAAAAGGAGTCTCCAACGCGAATAATGAACCTGTTTGGGTCGTGTTATTCCAGAAATGTATTCCTTCCCTTGCGTAATCACCTACCCCTACAAGCATCTCTTTTTCAATGGATGGGCGAAGATCGACCAAGCGATCTGCGTGTGTAGTGCGATCAGGATAAGTTTCAGCCAATACTCCAGATGGTGGGGGACAGACCGGTAGACCTATCGGAATAGAGATTTCCTCTTCCATCCACGCTTTTGGATGGCAGAAGAGAGACCATCTCCCAGTTATCCAATCTCTTCTAAAGATGAGAATTGGTTCTTTGGTGAAGACTCCGGCAGAATAGAGGTTTTGTAGGTTCGAACCATCCGAGTGAATGCTGTACAAATCTCCATCGAACGGAGAGATAAAAAGGATGGACTGGACAGCTTCCCCTTGGGAGAGACTTCCGGCATCCACCATCTCGAGCTGGTCGAAGATACTGGTCGAGCTCAGGGAGTAGAAAAAAGGAACAAGCAGAGCATAGGACAAGGTCTGTGCGAGCACTGTGGCCAGGAGTGACTTGCGGAATGGACTACCTTGACCGAGCAGCAACCACACACAGAAGGGCCACTCCAGTATTATCGTGGCCAGATAGAACAGGCCAAACATGGACCAGAAGTAGATTTGAATCCGGTAAAGCGGATACTCACCAAGGAACCAGTTCGAAAAGGTCTCCCCCCAATAGGTGAGGAACAGGAATCCCATCCAGGCTGAGAAGTAGTTGGCAACCACCATGACGAAGATAGAAAGCACTCTTCGAACACGGAACAACCTGGTGAGGACTAGACCCTCAATCACCCCGATGATCACATTGCCAATCACCAGATGGAACGCGCCTGCCCACATGAGTGGGGTCCCCGCATCGGCCCATGCGGCCAAAGGGAGGATCAGGAGGCTGAGGGACAGCGGAGAAAGGATTGAGCGCCTGAAAGCAGTCATGATTGCAGCACGCCTCTCAACCAGTCTATATCATTACTGCCTCGTCTGAATCGTGTTGACCCCGGACCCGACGGAGCGGGTCCCTCCATGAAGGGATCCATTCCATTGCGTCCCGAATCCATCGCGTCCATGGTCTCCACGATTCAACATCATGATCTCAGTGTGTCCAGCCAATTTGTCAAGCCCCCGTCCTCTGCCAGGGCCGATCCCCATTTCCCCCCTCTTTGGGTTTATACGGTGCCACATCGAAGCTCACCCGGTCCTTGTCGAGCAGGTCCTCCACCTGGTACACGAAATCGCGTGATGGAGTCACGACAAAATCCTGCCCCGCCTGGATCACCACCTCACCATGACGCGGTGTCTTCACATGGAAGAGCACCTTGGCCTTGCCACGATGACGCCGGAAAGTTGTTTTCAGGCTGCTCAGGAGTTCCTTGCCCAACCCCTCGGAGAGCAGATCCACATGCACCGCGCGGACATTTTCCTCCCAGGCTGCCTTGAGCGGTCTCAGGCTGTCGAGGGTCATCTCAGCCCTTTCACGCCCGATTGCGGCCTTCCCCTCCACCACCAGAATGCTGCCCTCGTAGAGATGAGATTGATGAGTGACCAGATCTTTCGGGAAGACAATGACCTGGAACTCACCGGTCAAATCCTCCAGGGTGACATCCGCCATGATCTCACCATTGCGGGTCTTGCGTTTACGAACCTGAGTCACAATCCCCACCATGCGCGCCTTGACCGATTCATCCCCTTCGAGTTCCGCGATATCCGCCGCGGTCTTGGTGGCCAGGCTGAGCATCTCACGCTCATACTCAGCCAGGGGATGACCGGTCACATAAAAGCCCAGCAGGTCTTTCTCCCCCTTAAGCTTCTCGGCATCGGTCAGTTCGGGGATATCGGGATACTCGACCTCACTGGTAGCACCTACACCAAAATCTCCGAACAGGCTTACCTGCCCGACGGAACGGTCTTTGTGTTTGGAGGCGGAGGCCTCCAAGGCTTGAGGATAGACTTGCAGGAGCTGTGAGCGTTTCTTTCCGAAACTGTCCATCGCACCGCAGCGGATCAGGCATTCGATGATCTTGCTGTTGGCCACGCTGGTATCGATCCGCTCGCAGAAATCACGCAGGTCCTTGAACTCCCCATGTGCATTCCGTTCCCTCAGGATGGTACCGACTGCCGCTTCGCCCACTCCCTTGATACCAGCCAGTCCAAATCGGATCCCGATGGGAGTCACCGTGAAGTTCTCCAAACTCTGGTTGATGTCGGGCGGCAGAACCGGAATCCCCATTTCACGGCAGTCAATGACATACTTGACCACTTTGGCGGTGTTGTTGCGGTCGTTAGTCATCGCTGCCGCCATGAATTCCGCCGGGAAATTGGCCTTCAGGTAAGCGGTCTGGTAAGAAATGACTCCATAAGCCGCACTGTGAGACTTGTTGAATCCATATCCCGCGAAGTATTCGATCTTGTCGAACAACTCCGCGGCCATTTTCTCCTTGTAGCCATTCCTGACCGCCCCGGCGACAAACTTTTCCTTCTCCTTGGCCATGAGGTCATGTTTTTTCTTACCCATGGCGCGCCGGAGGATATCGGCCTCACCCATGGTGTACCCTGCAATCTTCTGGGCCAGCTGCATGACCTGTTCCTGGTAAAGGATGGTGCCATAGGTGCTTGAGAGGATCGGTTCGAGATCAGGATGGAGATACTGAGCTCGTTTGCGCCCATGCTTGACCTCGGTAAAGTCGTTGACCATACCTGACTGAAGCGGACCGGGACGATAAAGCGCCATGAGCGGAACGACATCCTTGAAGGATTCCGGGTGGAGTTTCTTGATGAGATCCTTCATTCCGGCTGATTCCAGCTGGAATATGCCGTTGGTACGCCCCTTCTGAAGGAGTTCGTAGGTCTTGGCATCATCCAGAGGGATCTCTTCAATCCGGAAATCAATGCCGCGTTGACGAATCGCTTCGATGGTGTCTTCAATGACCGAAAGGGTTTTGAGGCCGAGAAAGTCCATCTTGACCAGCCCGAGGACCTCCAGGTACTTGTGCTCGAACTGAGTGCAAGTTTCCCCACTGTTGGTTTTCATCAGCGGGCACATATTGAGCAGGCTTTCAGGGCCAATGACAATTCCGGCGGCATGGACCGAGGTTTGCCGGATAGTACCCTCGATCAACAGGGCGATCTCAAACAGGCGCTGGTGATCGGAATCCTCATCACGGCAGGCCCGCAATTCAGGTGTGGAATCGAGCGCATCACTGAGCTTGATGTTGAGCTCATCAGGGATGAGCTTGGCGATCCGGTTCCCCTCGCTGGCTGGCATCCCCATGACCCGTGCCACATCACGCACCACCTGTTTGGCACCCATCCGCGAGAAAGTGGCGATCTGGGAAACGCTCTCCTTGCCATACCGTTCTGCACAATAACGGATCACCTCGTCACGGCGCTTATCCGAGAAGTCGGTGTCGATATCGGGCGGTGACTCACGCTCGGGGTTGAGAAAGCGTTCAAAGATAAGCCCGTGTTCGAGTGGATCGATATCGGTAATGCGCAGCGAATAGGCCACCAGGCTGCCTGCCGCGCTGCCACGTCCAGGCCCGACAGCGATTCCCCGTGTCCGGGCAAAATGAATGAAGTCCCAGACGATCAGGAAGTATTCCACAAAGCCCTTACTGTGGAGGATCTCCAACTCGTATTCCAGGCGTTCACGTACCACACGGGGAAGAGATTTCCCGATCTCTGACCACGTACCGGGGCAAGGCGGGGGAGTGCCAACCGGAGTCAGGGTGGGGGAGGGAACCAGGCCCGGTTGCCAGTCCTCATCACCGGCATGATTGAAATAACGTTCCCAGGCCCCCTGGTAAGCCAGCTGGCGCAGGTACTCATAATTGTCCATCGAGTCCGGCGCCACATAACGGGGCATGATCAGCTTTCCACCCTTGGTCGGTAACTCAACCTGGCAACGGTTGGCGATTTCCAGAGTGTTCTTCAACGCATCCGGAACATCGGAGAGCTGTGCCCACATTTCCGCTGGTGTTTTCAGGTAGAACTCATCCGTTTCGAATTGCAGTCCATCAGGTTCATTCATGAGTGTGCCTGTCTGGATACAGACCATGGCACGGTGGGCTTCGAAGTCGGAACGCAGGATGTAATGACAATCATTGGTGGCCACCAGGGGCAGACCCATTTCACGAGCCAGTTGAATGATGCCCTGGTTTGCTTTTTCCTGGTCCGGGAGACCATTCGGCATGATCTCCATGTAGAAGTTGTCTTGCCCGAAGATCCCCACATAAGTCTCGATGACCTCACGGGCTTTTTTGATGTCATCCCGCAGCAGGCACTGGTTCGCTTCTCCAGCCAGACATCCCGATAGGCCGATCAGTCCCTTGGAGTGCTCACGCAGGACCTCCCGGTCAATACGCGGCCGGTAGTAAAAGCCTTCGGTGAATGCGATGGTCGAGAGCTTCAGCAGATTCCGGTAGCCCTCATTGTCTTTGCAAAGAATGGTCAGGTGGTTGTAGTGACCACCGAAACCTCCTGCAGCGGGTCCGGAGCTTTGACCACGATTGCCCCCTTTGTCGAAACGGCTCCCTGAGGTGATATAAACCTCACAACCGACAATGGGATGGATTCCCGCCCCACGTGCTTTTCCAAAAAAATCCAGTGCCCCAAAGAGGTTCCCATGGTCAGTCAGCCCGACTGCCCCCATTTTGTGTGCTTTAACTGCATCCAGAAGCCGATCAAGACGGCACATCCCATCCAGGATTGAGTATTCACTATGTAGGTGTAAATGAACAAACGGTTGGTCGCTCATGTAATCCCCCCTTGGAGGAAAAGGAAGCACCAAACTCCGGGAAGGTCAAGTCTTGTGGAGTTCCCAATTGCCCGAACCCCCTGATTACCGTACCTTCAGGCATGTGAAATACTTTTCCTGAACTACCGGGAGGCTTCGATCAGATGGCTTCAAATTGTAGGTTTTCATTGGGTAAACGAGTTCTCTTGTCTATCATACCTTTTTTTGTGAGTGCCAGTTGTCCCGGAACCACACTTCACATTACACCTCAAGCAGGTGTGTCTCTGGTGGGTTGGAAAGCCGAGATCAGTATCCATTCTCTTTCTCCACGGGTTGCATCGTTCATGCTGGTTCCTGAGGAGGTTGAGGCAGTCACACTCACTGTTCGGGTTCAGGGTTTCGATCCAGGTGAGTATGACCTTGCGGTCTCCGGATCTCCTGCCAGGAGGTTTTCCAGCGAGGACCTGGAGAAGGGAGTGCCTGTACTCATCCCCGAAGTTCCGGGAGTCATCGCCGAACCTGCCAAGCAATGGGCCGATGAGTGGGTAGGACGATTGGACCGGGCACAGGCAAGAACAGCCGATTTGGGATATGGCCCGGAGGAAACTCCTCAAGACATTCAGGAGCAGGTGAAACTGATACGGAGTCTTCCCCCTGAACTGGAGGATGCGGTCAATGCCAAGGCCGTATCCCTGTGTATCGCCAGGAGTGAAGCTGGTCCGGTGGCTTTTCCTCCGCTCTCTCACCAATCTCTCGCTGAGATGAAACGGAAAGTGGAAGCTGCACGGACAGCCAGTCTCCGTCTTATCCATCTGATTGCCAATCTCGAGGATGCCGCTGTGCAACGGGAGGTTTTCAGTGAACTCCTGGGAAACTGGATTTCAAAACCAGAGGGCGAAGGAGTCGAGATGGCTCTGGCTGGCCAGGCTGGGATTGCAGGTATTACGATTCCCATTCAAAACTCGTTTGCAAATCCACCGGTCTCACTCAGCGTCCGGCTCAAGCCGCCATCAGGCTGGGAACCCCGGTCGGAGTTGGAGGCTTTCTTCAACCTCGAGCCAGGTCAGTCCAAGGCGCTTCCTTTCTCCTTTGTCATCCCTCAAGCAACACCCGGCCAGCGTGTCTCTCTTCCGCTGGATCTGAAAATCAAAGTGGCAGGTGAAACGATCCTTCAGAAAACTGGAGTCGGTTTTGGAAACGACTTCCTCAGGTCCTGGAAGGTGGTGGGGCCTTTCCCTCTCGAAAATGCTTTGCGGATAGACAAAGATTTTCCACCCGAGACAGACACAGGGTTCGCTGAAAGTTATGACAACACAGCGGGCCTTGTCAGCTGGAGAGAAACCCTGGCTGAATCCAATGGCTATGTGGATCTCATCAAGGCTTTTTCCGGAGGGGCTTCCTGTGTTGCTTATGCAACGGTGTGGATTTACTTGCCATCTTCCCAGAGGTTGCTGGCTTCGGTGGGCAGTGATGATTCCTTCAAGGTATCGGCGAATGGCAAACCTGTTTACAAGCGCTCCGCTTCGCGTGCCGCGGAACCTGATCAGGATCAATTCTCGCTGCCACTTAAAATGGGGTGGAATCGGCTCCTGATTAAGGTTACTCAAGGGACGGACCAGTGGGGTTTCTTTTTTGACATCTCTGATAAAACTGGAATGACCCCTAAAGGGATGCGGATATCTTTGGAACCGCCAAAACGGTGAGAATCTGTAATCTGATACCTGAGTCTCGATGCGGGACACTCTGAAAAAATCGAGAAAACTGAGAGGAGTATCTGTAGCCGGAATCCTCAGCCTGTGCGGGGTTCTGATTGGCTCATGCACTACCTTTCCCAAACGAACTGCCTCCTGGCCTGAACTGGCTACCCGGATGACTGGGACGGGTAAAGAGGTGACAGTGCCAATGGTTGAAATAGGAACAGGACCTCTCGGCACGGTTCCCTATGTTGGGGTGAAGGCGGAATATGGAGGTCGTCCCTTACTTCTCCAGGTTGACACGGGTAGTTCGCTGACTCTTCTGCGTGAGTCCCTTCGTACGGGGCTGAGCGCGCGGCCGGTCAGTCATGCCGAGGTCCTTGGGGCTACCGGCAGCCTGGCTGAACAATCCCTCTATCGGACTTCTGCCCTTTCTATTGGGGATCTGAAACTCAAGAATGAGATTGTCGCTTTCCTGCCGGATGCTCAAATCGACGCTTTGGGGCGTAAGGAGTATAAGGAGCAGCTGGATGGAGTTCTTGGGGCCTCGCTCCTGCACCGTGGGGAAGTTGAATTCAATACCATCCAAAAAACACTGACGGTTCGGCCATTCGATGAGGCTCAAGTTCAGAATCTCCCGATCAGGATTGCCATGGTATGGATCTCCGATCTGAATGGTTTCGCCATCCCCCTCGAGGTGGGGTCAGACCGCAGTGTTCGTTTTCAACTGGATACCGGGACCAATGCTGAAATCATCTTCGACTCCGGTGGAACCTATGGACAGCGGATTGAAGCAAGCACCTCTATTGGAACTGCTGAATGCAGGACTTTCCGCGGAACCTACCAGGTGAAGGCCTATTGGCTTCCATTCCCTGTGACCATTGCCGGGAGGCGTTCCGAACCAGGCACTCGAGTGTATGTGGAATCCAGGGATGATCACCGCCATGCGGGAAGCGTCGGAATGCCATTGATCTGGGCCAATAAACGGGTGATCCTCAACGCCCATCAACAGACCGCGGCATTCGAGCCGAAATAGAAACTCCTTCTTCTTACATTCCACTCGAATCAGCTACACGAGGATTGGGTTCGACCACGATCACTCCATCATCTCCCGAGAGGTGCGTATT
>CAYZUX010000185.1:0-11739 GCA_964481775.1 uncultured bacterium
TGGAAAGCATACCAAAAACACTTTAAACAAATTGGATATTGGAGACAACCTTGGGATTGCAGGTTATAAGGTCACAACCTCTGCCAAACTGGAAATGGAAAAGGTACCTCACTGACAGATCATAATGAGCCGCATTTCATAGGGGTTCCCCCAATCACTGAAACAGTCATATGTGACCCTATATTAGTCATAAATGAATAGATGTTACTCTAAAACTGCATCTGGTGTGCCTTGAATATCCCAATTTCTCTGCTTATCTCAGCGTATTCATCGATTAGACTGATGGCATAGACACTGCTATGAACTGGGGGCAGGTGGAGCAACTCTCAGCGAACCAGAGTTGAGGCCACCGATGAGTGACAAAAAAAACGATGAAAGGAACTGAAAAAATGAAGCCCGTTGCCGCACTTGCTGTTGCATTCGTGGTTATTTTCACCATGGGGACTGCCAATGCCCTTTCCATTTCCAATTCTGAGCTTTCAAGTCTGAATTGGACCTACACTCAGGATTCCACCACCGACACCGCCGGATCCAATGTGTTCAAAACCTTTGGCACCGGTTATGCCATATCGGGGGGATTCCTTTATGTGGTGGTCCAGACCAATTTCCCTGAGTCGGGCTCCATGGGAAATGACTCCTACACCAGTTCCACACACATCTCACCTGGAGACCTTTATCTGAATGTGGGTGGAACTTTCCAGTCAGGGGGTGGAACCGCATATGGCATCGCCACCACCAGTCATGCCAATGTGGTCCAGCAGGCTTATGCCGGGCAGACCTGGACCTCGGTTACCGCTGGCCGTCTGTATAAAGATGCGGTCTTCGCGACTGGAACCTACGAGCAGTATCAGCAGGCCTACCCGAATGCGAATCCAGGGGATGGAGATGGCAACAACAAGGTGAACTCCTATCCGACATTGATCAAGTCCGGCAACCTGGTGGCGGGCGATGTTTCAGGGGTCAGGTACCGTGCCAATGGAGCCAGTGATCCCTGGGATTGGGATATTTTCTACAAAGTATCCCTGAGTGCCCTGGGTCTCACTGGGGGTGAAGTCCTGCAATCCTTCTGGGTGATGGAATGCGGCAATGATGGTGTCCAGCAAATGATCAACAACCCCGCCGTACCGGAACCCACAACCGTCGCCCTGCTGGCGGCGGGTATCTCCGCCTTCGCGGTCCGGCGCCGTAGTGTCGTCTGAACCAAAGGGAGTTCGAGGTTCGCGAGAGAATTCCCCCAAAGGCGGAGTATTCGAGGAGACGGGGCTGGCACAAACCAGCCCCGTCTCTTTGGTGGACTTACACCAGATCGCAGGCTTCAGCAGGCATCCAGTGAGCATCCTTTCCATCCCACTTCACATTACAACCGATCGGATTGGTCAATGGAACCGAGACCGGTTTACCCGCTAAAACTTCGGTCAGAGCATTATCAAGGTCATTGACCTTCATCAGGCTGGTGTCGCGTGGGTTATCCACTCCGCGTCCACAATAGACCAGTTTGCGTGAACTATCAAAAACAAAGAAATGGGGGGTGCGTAAGGCACCATAAGCGCGTGCGACATCCTGACTTTCATCATGGAGATAGATCCAGGGGAATTTGTTGGCTTTCATCCGCTGGACCATGCCCTCGAAAGAGTCCTCGATGTAGGTGTTCTTGCTGTTGGAGTTGATCCCGACAAAAGCAACTCCCTGGGGAGCGAATTTCTCCACGGTTTTACGGGTGACTTCATCCGATCCGGTCACATAGGGGCAGTGATTACAGGTGAAGAAGACGACCAGAACCTTGGCGTCGGCGAAGCTGCTCAGTGAATAGGTCTTCCCATCGGTTGCTGGCAAGTTGAAATCGGGCGCTGTGGCTCCGAGGGAGAGGGTGAATGCCATTGGAAACCTCCTGTGAACTGTTTGTCCAAGTGAATTCCTTTGACTATATTGCGTTGTGGGTCTGGACGCAACTTGGGGGGTGCGGTGAATGGTCAATCCATCACAACTTGTGCAATGGCCACCCCCGCATCATGGGCCAGGGAGATGTGTATACCGGTGATGCCACATTCTTCGGCTCGCTTGAGTGTCTCCCCTGAAAGGTGCAGGTGAGGTTTTCCAGTCGGATCATTTCGAACCTCCATCTCCTTCCAGCGGATGGGGCCAGGATTGGGGATGGCTTTGTAGGTGGCCTCCTTGGCGGCAAAACGGGCAGCGAGGTGGGGCAGGGGGTCTGAAAAGGTTTCAGAGTAATCGCGTTCGATCCGGGTGAAAATCCTCTTGAGGAAACGTTCACCATGACGTTCCAGCAGACCCCGGATCCTCTCCACCGCAACCACATCGACTCCAATTCCAACAATCATGGTGCTTTTACCTGGGCGATTGTCGAACCACTCCGATTCGTTACCCAGAATCTTCCCTTGCCATCGGATGCCACTCCCAACGGTTGCAGGAAGTTGGGAGCCAGAATACGGTAAACCCCCGCAGTCATCAGTTCCGGATCGATCACCCAGACAGAGCCTGTACTGGAGATCGAGGTCACCAGTCGTCCATCCGGGAGTACATCCAGATGTGGTTCCATGACCACAATCTCATTGTCCATGGGTGCAAATGTCAGGAATTCCTTGTCGAATTGCCCATCGGCGTTAAACCGCTGGATACGCCCATTACCGGTATCGGCCACATAGACCCGGTCTTGAGGATCCACCGTTATGCCCACAGGCTCAATGAATCTCCCCGGTTCCTGCCCACTTCCTCCCCAGGAAAGAAGTGGTTTGAGATCAGGAGTGTAAGCACGCACAAACTTGTTTCCGGTATCCGTGATGAAAACCACTCCTTGACTGTTGAGGGCCACTCCTCTTGGGCCAAAAAGGCCCACACTGGGTTGCCCGGGGCCAGACCAGGAGTTGACCGATCCGAGTAACTCACCACGTGGGTTGAATTTCCTGAGGGCATGGTTCCAGGTATCCGCCACGTAGTAGTTGCCCTGGAGATCACAGGCGATATCCGAGGGACCTGAATATTCTGGATTGAGAACTCCCTTGCCGAACTCAAGCACAAACTCTCCAGTGGCAGAAAGGACTTGAACACGGCCATTTTTACTATCCACCACCGCGAGATTTCCTTCGGGGGTTTGTACCAGACCCCTGGGCTCCTCAAACTGGCCTGGACCTGAACCCCGGGAGGCAAAGGTCCGTTCAGGCCTCAACGGCCGTGGAGGTTTCTCCGAACCCTCGAGGTATCCACGGCTTGCCTCGGCAGGGATGTCAGCATTTGTTTTGAAACAAACGAGTACCTTCTCTCCTCCCACCGGAAACCAGATCTGACGGAAGAAGATATAACGCAGAACCTGGTTCCGGAAACCAACGGAGTAGCGTGACGGAATAGGGCGTATCTCTTCGGGGAATACCTCCCGGTGGTCATTTCTCGAGTTCACCAGGAAAGCCTGCAGATTCTTCAAGATGGAAAGATCGCCTGGAAGGGCTTCACGGGAACCATGCCAGATCCACCAGGCACGCAGATTACAAGGTTCAACCTCCCAGATTTTTCCACGCCTGGGCTGCATCCGCCGGCGTCCTTCGGGCGTGTCATCAAGAATTTGGATATCACCAGTGAGATCAAAAGTTTTCCAACGGACATTATAGTTGCGGAAATACCAGACACTGGGCCATTCCGCTTTCCCTTCCACGGCGATATTGAGTTTGTTTCCAGATTCCTCCTGCAAGCGTGCCACCTTACGGGCCTTAGCGGCGAACTCGGGAGTAGTACCCGTATAAACGAGAAGCTCGGTGGGGTAGTCCGGTCTTACGTACACCTGTACCAGAAATTGTCCCAGGGTGAAGAACGCTAACAGGATCAAGAGGGATGAGCAGCCACCTCGCCACAGCTTCATGCCGGATGAACAGCCTCCTCCGGGAGCAAGGTCCATCAACCTCCCCACCAGAGGACCGGGGATAGCAGGGTGAGTGGCCAGCCAATGACCGCTCATCATGGCCGCAAGGAAGCTGACCCCATATGCGGGGTATGTGCAGAGCCATGGAACCTTCTCATTCAGGATGGAATAGATCCCAAACAGGAAGAAAGCCTGGTAAACCGCATAGCAGCGAAGAGGAAACGGGATGGGCTTCCAGTTGGTGGCGGGAATGATCTCTTGGTCAATGATAGAGGATGTTTTTTCCGCTTCTCCCGGTGAAAGAGTCGTTCTCTCAAGTTTCTTCTGGAGCCATTCCCGAAAGAAAAGGAATCCAGTGAGGGCAATCAATGTAATTGGAAGGATTTCGAACAACAGGAGCCTTGGGATGTAGTACCACCAGGGACCCCAGATCCGGAAATCCCCGGTCTGGTGTTTGAACCAATAGGAAAGATAAGCATACACACCATCCTTCGCACCTGAACGAAGGTTGGTCCCAAGGGATGAAAAAAGGATCAGGAACAGGCCCATCGCCAGAACCAGCTGGAAAACCAGGGAGTAAAAACCAAACAAATCCTGTTTCCGGGACAAGACACACTTATGGGAAGCTGGTGGATGATTAGTTTCAGAAAACCACTTACGGACCAGATCGGGTAGCAAAAAAGCAGAGGCCGCCAGGCCAAGGACCAACAGGGTGGTTCCCAGTTCCATGGAAAGGTCTTTCCAAAAGGAATAGGGGCCTGTCTTGATTACCCATCCGATCAAAGATTGGATTCGATGAACCGCAAGCAGGTAAAAGACTGACGCGATAACCACTCGCGTGGCCCAGGCTGGGATTCCACCCCGGGCCAGACCTGCTGCTGACCGGGCAGTCCCAAAAGCAATGGCTTCGAGGAGCACCAGAAGGAAGACGGTGGATCCAAATGCCATGTAGAGGTATGCCTGGCGAACCTTCTCGCGGCCTGGTTTTGAGAAATACCCGGACTCAGAGGAGAAGACTTTGGCATCTCCTTTTTCGGTAATCGCGGTGCTATGGGAGAGGATATTGAGTGTTCCCCTGACCAGGCCAGTTTCAGGACTGACACGAACATCGAGAGCCACATAGGTGAATACGAAGACTGAAAAGGCGCCAAACACCAGGAGGATGCGGACCAGCGGGAGATAGTTTTCCAGGATTTCTACGGCCGCGGCCCAACCGCCTCGTACCATCCGGACAATTCCCCAGCCAATCAAGAACGAACATGGAAGAAAGGTGTTCACATATGAGCTCTCCTTGGTGCAATAGGAGAGAACCACGAAGAGAATTGCCAGATTCAGGTACCTGAGGCGGGATGACCACAGGTAAAGGGCTCCAGAGACTGTCATGCCAGCCAGCCAGGCCATCATATGGACATCCTCCCGGGCAAAACGGGAGAAGTAAGTGACCACGGTGGAGAAGGTCAGCAGGAGCGACAGGAGCATCGGTGTTCCCCAACCGAGCCGTTGACTCCAAGCCAGGAATACCAGAACCGCAAAAACACCTGTCACAGCAAAGGGAATCCGTGCAGTGGTGTCCGAGTCTGGCAGCAGACTCATGAAAGCCGCGCCGAAGTGATAAAGGAAAGGGCCATGGTAGACAGGGTCATAACGGTAAGCGGTGGGACTGTCGTGCATGATCTTCCAGGAATAGTAGGAGTGGATGGATTCATCATGGTGGAAGGCACGATGTCCCAGCTGGGTGAAGCGAGTGACAAAGACAAGGAAGATGATCAGGACCAAAGAGATCTTCCAAATGGGGATTCCTTCGAGAGGATCTGCCCGGGAAACCGTAGCACCTGGAGGCGCCTCGGGAGGAATTGCAATCTTGGGTTTCCTTGGTGGTCTTGTCTGAATCTTTGGTGGCATGGCATCCAGGCCGAGTAAAATCAGTATCCTGATGGAGAAGTATGCTGATGACTTGAGAGACTGGGTAGTGGGAAGGGTAAGGGATCAGAATAACGGGGCTGGTATTCCTACCAGCCCCGTGGGGAAGCTACTCATGCTTGAGCCAGGAGTAAGAAAGTTTGATCTTACCTGTGGGTACCCTAGATGATGTTCCGGCGGCGTGCGGCAAGGGCAGCAATGCCGGCGGTGATGAGTGCGACAGTACTGGGCTCAGGAATCGCCTGGTTGGTTGCAAAGGCCTGTACCCCATCGTTACCGCACTCCATGACCCAAAAGGCCTGGACTGTTTTGCCCGGATCCAGGCCAAGAGAAGCCAGTGAGACTTTATAGAAAATTTCATAGTCCCACGCCTTCGCAGCATCGGCGTTGGTATACCTGACACCTGAGACATCACCCGCGACCAGGTTCCCTGACTTGATCAACGTCGGATAGGAGTTCTTGCGGTTGTTGCCATCGCCGTCATCGGGAGCATAGGTAGGATAGGCCAGTTGATACTGCTCGTAGGTTCCCGTTGCAAATACCGCATTGCTATAAAGATTTCCGGCTGTTACGGAAGTCCAGATCTGCCCCGGATAGGCTTGTTGAACCACATTGGCATGACTGGTTGTGGCGATTCCATAAACCGAGCCGGTCCCACTCTGGAAAGTTCCACCGACATTCAGGTAAAGATCACCGGTCGAAAAATGGGTCATGCTCGTATAGGAATCATTGCCCATCGCACCACTCTGAGGAAAGTTCGTCTGCACCACCACATACAGGAAGCCATTCGTGATGGCGGTACCCATTCCAAAAGCTTTGTAAGTCGATGTTCCCGCGGTATCGTTTGAGGGATCCGAGGTAAAGGACCAATTGAGACCACCCAGTTCTGAATCGGTAATCGAAAGAGCAAAAGCCCCACCCGAGAAGAGGAAAAGTGTGCAGGTCAGAATAGTCGCGACGAGGGTACGCATGGTAGTTTCCTTTCAGATTGACAAACAACTGTGAGTTACACCGGGCTGGTTCCCTGGCCACACTGACAGGTTTATAAATGCCCAATCATGCATATTAGCAGCCCTTGTGCCAAAAGAAATGGCCCGCTTTTGCTTCAGAACAATCCAATCCGGCCGATGATCTAAGGTTCTCGCGTGTTGATATTGATCAATTCTCGCTCATTATTGACAATATTTCAGTCTGGACTGGAAAAGGTGATCCTGAAGTCATTATCATGAGGATGGATCGATTTTGTTGACAAAAACTGCTTTTCAAGGGCTTTCAGGGTTGTTTGCAGGGACATTACCCCCCACTGTTCCGTAAAAGAAATCCCTTGCCTCGTTCTTGTTTCCCAGATCTTCGGCTGGCCTGATCCTGAGGAGATCCGGGTACTTCAGAATGACTCGGTTGCCGGTATCTGAATCCCTGCAGACCATCGTGGACCTTCCAGGAATGACCGTCCAGCCCACCTTGTCTATTTCAATAAACTGTCAGAGACCTGCTGTCTTCCCTTTTTGACTGGTCGTATACTCGGTTGATTTGGAGCTCTTTCTCCTTGTCGAGCGTTCTGGGGTAATATGATGCATCTGAAATGCATCTATCACTTCCCACCGCGTGGCATCTCTGCCCTTTGGAGGTGTTTGTATGCATTCCTGGATACTCGTTTGTTTTGCTGTCAGTGGTCTGGTACATGTCTTTCTTTCAGGAGGCTGGGCGATGACACCCGTGGATATCCCTTCCCGAGCACCCCAGGATTCGATCATGCCCTCAGACGCTGAGGTTCAAGCCATGGCGGAATGGGCGAATGCAGCATTTCTTGGGATGGAATCTGAAATCGAAGGAAAACGGGTCACCCTCCAAGTGATCCATCAGGACTATGGTGTCCTTCAGTTTGGAGAGTCCTGCCTGGAGACACCCATTACCCTTGGGAACCAGAAGTTCGAGCATGGCTTGGGAACTCACGCCAACAGTGAAATCAAAGTGACACTTCCCGATGGAGCCAAATCTTTCACTGCCTCGGTTGGGATCGATAACAATTACGACACCCAAGGGAAGAATGGGAGCGTGCAATTCTTGATTGAGGCCCAGGGACGCGAACTTTTTCGTTCTCCTGTGGTGCGGGGTGGAGAGCAGCCACTGCCCGTTACAATGGACATCCCCAGCGGCGCGAAACAGATCCTTCTTAAAGTGGAAACGACGGAGGATGGCCCCGCTTGCGACCAGGCCGACTGGGCGGACGCGAAGATTATTCTCGCCGATGGGTCATCCATCTGGCTGGATGAAAATCAACCGGCATTCTTCCTGATGTCGAAAGAGCCTCCACTCTCCTTCACCTATGGCGGGATTCCCTCCTCCGAGGTGTTCAAAAGAAGCAAGCACTCGGTGGAAACTTCCAATCAGGATGGGAAAACCACCCGCCAGGCTGGCTGGGATGATCCTCAAACCGGACTGTCTGTGAGCGTGGTAGCGGTCACCTATCCGGAATATGCCGCAGTCGAATGGGTGGCATACTTTGAGAACAAAGGAACAAAGGACACACCTCTCATTGAAGGGATTCAAGCCCTGGATGTTGTCCTCCGTACCGGTTGTACCAAACGTTCCGCGGTGCTGCACCAGATCCTGGGCGATGCCTGCAACGAGAAGAGCTTCAACCCCATCGATACTCCTTTGCCGATCGGTCAAAACATCCATTTCGCGCCAGTGGGTGGGAGATCCTCCAATGGAACCTTCCCCTTCTTCAATCTCGAGTATCGCGATGAGGGCCTCTTCACCGCGATTGGCTGGTCAGGACAGTGGGCTGCTTCGTTGGACCGGAGCGGGGCGGGGCCGACAAGGCTCCAGGCGGGAATGGAGCACACCCGGTTGGTGCTGCACCCCGGCGAGAGAATCCGGACTCCACGCATTCTGCTGATGCACTGGAAGGGGGATCTTCAGCGAGCGCACAACCAGTTCCGGCGCCTGATGCTATTCCACTATGTGCCCCGGACCGATAACCACCCGGTTCAGCTGCCGGTGGTGTCGCAATGCTTCGACCGCTATTCCTGGACACGCCCCGAATGGGCTACAGAGACTGGTCAGATTGAGGCGGTGAAAATCGCGCATGAGTTCGGTTGCGACACTCACTGGCTGGATGCAGCCTGGTTTGTGGGCGGCTTTCCCAATGGGGTGGGGAATTGGTATCCGAAGCCCAGGGAGTTCCCGAATGGTTTGAAGCCGGTCAGTGATGCCTGTCACAACCTGGGTATGAAATTCGTCCTTTGGTTCGAGCCGGAACGGGTGGCTGAGGGATCGCTGATCGCACGCGAGCATCCGGAGTTTATCTTCGGCGGTGAAAAGGGAGGATTATTCAAGCTCAACGATCCCAGCGCACGTGGCTGGCTGGCGGATCTCCTCTCTAAACGCATTGGTGAGTATGGGCTCGATGTCTACCGGAATGATTTCAATATCGATCCACTCGATTACTGGAGGAAAAATGACGCACCGGACCGCGAGGGGATGACTGAAATCCGCTATATCGAGGGGCTGTATGAGATGTGGGACCGGTTCCTCGCAGAGTATCCGGGTTTGATGATCGATAATTGCGCCAGCGGTGGACGCAGGATTGACCTGGAGATGATCTCCCGCTCAATTCCCTTCTGGCGCAGCGACACCAGCTGCACTCCGGGACACCCGGATTGGAACCAGATCCAGACTTACGGCCTCAGTCAGTACATTCCTCTGTTCATGGCCTGTGGGTGGACTCCGGAGCCCTATGATTTCCGTGGATCGGCGACAGCGGGGGCAATCTGCCAGTGGGACTACATGAACAAGGACTTCCCCATGGACCTGGCCAAGGCCACCATCGCCGAGGTGAAAGAAAACCAGAAGTTCTGGTACGGGGATTTTTATCCGTTGTGCCGCGCTTCAGTGGATCCCGGCGACTGGATGGCCTACCAATTCCACCGAGCTGATCTGGATGCAGGCATGGTCCTGGCTTTCCGTCACAAGGAGAGTGCCTATTCAGCCATGGATGCGGAGCTCAAGGGACTCCATTCGGAACAGACTTACACGGTTGAGTTCATCGATGAGAAGCATGAGAAGAAGGTCGAGGAGAAGACCGGACAGGAGCTCATGCAGGGTTGGGAGTTACGAATTCCCAAGAAATCGAGCATGTTGATCCGATACGCAGTCAAGCAGTGATTCTTGGGGCGAGTCAAGGTCACTTTCACCCCCACCCCAGCCCTCCCCCACAAGGGGGGAGGGAGTGTCGTCAAGGGTATGAGCGTCTATTCCGCCAACGCCTTTTTGCATTTCTCCTGGTACTCACCACCCTTGGCCCCTGCCTCCCAGCACTCCCTGGCCTCGGAATTCTTCCCGAGACCAACAAGAGCCATTCCCTTCCAATAGAGAGGTTCTGACTCATCCGGACTGACCGGACGTCCCACACCGAGGTTTTCAGGATAGGTCAGCGACAGTTCGAAATCCGCCAGAGCGGCATCATATTTCTTCGCTTCCAGGGAAGCCTTCCCGCGTTCCATCAATGCTGCAACCCAAACATCACGTGTGGATGTCTGTCCTTCCCAATTAGAGAAGCTGACCTTGCTGAGCAGGTGAATGGTATCGTCATAGCGATGCAATTTGTTATAGGCGCGTGCGAGGATCTCCAGGACATCATTGCGGTGGATCTCCGCCAGCGGGAAACTCTCGATCAGGGAGACAGCTTCGGCTGTTTTTGTGCACTCGATCAGGATCTTGGCGAGGTCACGGCAAAGGATCTGGTCCTTGGGGCTAGCGGCGATGGCCTTATGGTAGAGCGATTCCGCCTTGGTGAGATCTTTCTCCTTCTTCCAGGCATGGAGTCCGAGGTTTCTGAAGGCGACGCTGAGGCTCGGATCAAGCATCGATGCCTTTTCCCAGTGAGGTCTGGCCTCCTCGAGACGTTGCAGACCAGCCATGAGATTACCAAGGAGAAGATGTGCAACGGCATTATTCTGATCGAGCTTCAGGGCTTCCTGGAGGATGGAAATTTCCTCGGGCCGTGAGGGAAAAGCACCATCAACGTTAGTTTCAACGGTCTGGTTTTCGGTTGCCGGGATGGTGGGAGATCCGATAAGCCGGGAATAATGGAAGAGGGGATATCCGACCAAGGTGGGGACCGCCAAGTCCGCCTTATCTCTCCACTTGGTGTATGCGGAAAGGAGTCTGAAGGCTTCTCCGGCTAGACCCACTTCCCCAAGTGATAATGCTGATTCAACCACTTCGAAGACTGAATCGCCCATTTGAGAAAATGTATCACTCATCTCTGTGTAAACCGAGTCGAATGCCAGCCACGAAAGGAAGAGGTGAGGCAGCAATGCTGTTGGATCACGTTGTATCCCTTGATGCACGACACCGAGTATTTCAAATCTCGATCCAGCACACCAAACTGCCATTAAGTAGTGATCCTGTGCCCGGTTATCCATCGGATCATTTTCCACAGCAGCCTTGAAAGACGCCACAGCCGCGTCATATTGCTTGTTACACATATGAATTCTACCGGCCAAATCCGGGCCAATGGATCGTTCAGGTAGCAGTGAGGTGACCTTCTCAGCACATTTTGCTGCCTCATCGAGATTGCCTTGTTTGAATAATACCACTCCCAGAAAATACCAGGCATCTCCATTTTTGGGTTGTATCTCAACTGCTTTCCGTAAATGCTGCTCAGCCTTCTCATACAGTCCCGATTCGAGATCAAGAACTGCCAAACCAACAAGTGCGGGAACATGGTTCGCATCCTTGGCGAGTACTTTCTCATAGCCCTCGCGTGCGCCTACACGGTTGGTTTCCTTGTCAGCGAGAAGAGCCTTGGCATATTCCTGCTCCACGCTTAATTCAGCATCCTTTGGTGGCTCGGGAACCTCAGCGGGAAGCTCCACTTTGGGAATCGGGAGCGGTGTTTTGAAGTAGGCCAGGGTGTTCCCTTCTTTTGACAGGATCTCAAC
>CAYZUX010000186.1:0-11672 GCA_964481775.1 uncultured bacterium
ACCCCATTTGTAGCAGGACATGAGTGGCGTTCTTTGGTCTTTGAAGGTCAACAGATGCTCTTACCCAAGATGCATGACACGCCAAGTTATTGAAACTTGATCCCCTGTTTATCCGCGACGGATCGGATGTATTTCTCAGCCTGGTCGTATTCATCTTCGGTCTGGAGGTGCTCCATCATGATGGGCACATCCCCCTCAAGTTTATTCACCTCACGCAAAAACACTTGGTAGTCCAGGTTCCCCTTTCCGGGCAGGCATTCACTGAGGTGAACCATGGCATCCTGGGTCATGTGGATGTCCTTGGCATGGCAACTGCGGATCATCGATCCCAAACGGTCCACGAAGTCACGGATGACCTCTCCACTGGAATAGTAGCGTTGGGGGCAGTTGATCAGGTTGGTGGGATCAAAGTGGACTGCACAATGCTCCCGGTCGATGGCATGAACGAGATCGATGTAGGATTGAACCGAGTCCGGGTACATCCATTGCATGGTTTCGAGGGTATAAAATGTGCGTGTGGGTTTTACTGCATCGATGATCGAACGGGTGGTGTGGACGATCAGTTCAAAAGTCTCCTGTGTCAGATTGAGTGGATGATGTCCAGCCCATTCCGCACCGCGTGAGCCGGTGATGTTGACACAGCATCGCGCTCCGATGGCATCTGCTAAAGCGAGCTGCTTCTTGCAGTGTTCGATTGCTTCATTACGTTTATCCGGATTGGGATCATTGGGGTTGCTCCAGGCGCCCACCTCGGCGATGACCACCCCGGCCTCCTTGGCGGCCTTGGCGAAGGCCTGAATGGTCTGGTCATCCTTATCATTGGAGACTGGGCAGTAAGCGGCCGAGTAACCTTTCTTCCTGAGGGCTTCGATCCATTTTACGGGATCAGAGCAATCCGCGAACAACGGTCCACCGAAACGCATGGCAATCCTCCCGATTTGAAATCAACTGTTTTCATGCAAAGGACCATACTGCTTTCGTGTTGAAACTCGAATGGGGTACCCTCCTTTCACTCCTGACGCAACCCGCTAAGATCAGAAGACTCTCGAAAGGATTCTCCTGTCCATGTCCTCCACTGACACTCCTGTTTATACATCCACCCTCTCAAAATCTGATCAGGAAACCTTGCTTCAGTTTCTTCGTGATTCCTGTGCTCTTCTGACTGGTCATTTCCGTCTGGCCAGTGGTCTCCACAGCCCGAATTACCTCCAGTGCGCCTTGTTGCTCATGGACCCATTGCGGGCTGAGTGGTGTGGACAACGGCTCGCTGAGATGGCCGCACAATGGGGTGCCAAGTGGGTCTTGTCTCCGGCTTTAGGGGGAGTAGTGATTGGACAGGAATTGGCCCGTTCGTTGAAGGTTCCGCATATCTTCGCCGAAAGAAAGCAGGGGGAGATGATGATCCGGCGTGGCTTTACCGTTCCCGAGGGAGAACCATTCGTTGCGGTGGAGGATGTTATCACCACGGGTGGATCCGTGTTGGAGGCGGCGAATCTGGCCCGTACTGCTGGGGGGAGGCTAGCAGGGATCTGCTCGATCCTCAACCGGACCGGGATTGAAAAACCTTTCGGAGAGGATGTTCCTTATTCCTGCCTGATTTCAGTTCATTTTCCCACCTATTCCGGGGAGGAGTGCCCGTTGTGCAAAGCCGGAATTTCATTGGACACGCCGGGAACCAAGAGGAGTTGAGATTTTTCTTGGAAATAGATGGACTCTTGTTTACGTTGAATTGAATTATGAAGATGGTCTTCGTATTCGGATCTGATGTTCTTCGACCACGACCACGCATTTTGCAAAGGTAGACAAATCGTATTTCTCAAGGAAATTCAAGACAAGTTGGTTCATTAATATTGGCCCACGAGTTTTTCCTCGGAACAGGATGATCCCAGGATGTGTTCCAGGGGGGTATTTCCTCAAATCTGCAAACTCAATGTCTTGTGTAAATAAAACACGCCCCTCTGCTTTGGCTGCAGATCCTATTGTCGTGTCATCCACACCCTCCAAATTCTCGTCGTAAACTGTCTCAACCTCATATCCCAGATCAGACACCTTGGATTTCAGATGCCTTGAGAGGTTCTCATCAAGCTTGATTCTCAAGAAACTCCCACCTTCCAGACATTTTCCCGTGCAAGATCAGAGGCATAGGCAATCGCTGCACGGACATCGCCGATTGTAAGAGAAGGGAAGTGATCGACGATTTCCTCCGGGGAGAGGCCTTCGGCCAAAGCATCCAGAATAACTGTTACCTCAATCCGGGTTCCATCAATGCAAGGCCGTCCACCACAAATATGCGAATCAATGCTTACTTTTTGTAAAAGATCTCCGTGTTCCATGTGTTATACCCAATCATGTCTGGCAATCCTTTTACTTTTTCGAGTTTACACCATCCTTTATAGAATGCGACTGGTTCAATCCCATGTACCTCTCATACCCGCCTCACACTGCTTGAATTGGCAGGTGAATGATTGGATACTCCATGGTAGAAGTACAAGTTGACAGCCCATCCGGCGGAAGGAACGGACTTATGTTGAAGCAGGAAGAGATGATTGTCGGACGCAGGAATTTTGAAAAGGCCGCCTCGGTCTATCCGGTGTGGAAGGATGAGGACTACCCTGCCAGCCGTACCCAGCCTTTGGAGGCGGCTATCATCGGAACCGGCAATCAAGGACGGGTTCTCCTGGAAAACGCTAATCCGGCGCATATCACCATCAAGGCCATGTGCGACCTCCGTCCGGATCATCGTGAACTCGGCAAGGCCCTTATCAAAGAACGTTACAATCCGGATGTTCGTGTTTATTCGGATGCCGACAAAATGCTCTCCGATGGAGGTTTTGAGGCCGTCATTATTGCGACTCCGTTGCATACACATTCAGCATTGACCATCAAGTGCCTCTCCGCCGGGAAACATGTGCTTTGTGAGAAAGTCATGGCATACAACGTCGAGCAATGCGATGAGATGATCCGTACCGCCGAGAAAAACAACCTGATTCTCGCTATCGGTCACCAGCGTCATGCCAATCCGCTTTATCTCCAGGCACGGGGATGGGTCGACCAGGGAGTCATCGGGGATGTTTATCACATCCGCTCCCTCTGGCACCGTAATAATGAATGGCGCAATCAGCCCGACTGGCAGAGTCCTGTCCTCAAGGAAGCCTGGGATCCCACACCGATCAACTGGCTCCGCAAGAAGATGCCCAACCTCAAGCCGGACGACTTCGAGGCGATGAAGATTGTCGAAAGGAATGCTCTTTTCTTCGAACTCATGAAAGAAAGGGATCCCGAGTTCGATTACACCAAGTATGGGTATGAAACTCCTGACCAAATGGCGAACTGGCGGCTCTACTCAAAGTTTTCACATGGCCTGATGTCCGAGCTGGGAAGCCACCAGATCGACGCCGCCAACTGGCTCTGGAAATCCACTCCTGAGGCGGTCTGTGGTGCCGGTGGTGTCTTCCATTATAAAGATGAACGGGATGTCTATGATCATGTTTTCGTGACTTTCCGTTACCCCAACAACCGGACCATGATGTTCTCCTCGATCACCACCAACAATTTCGATAATTACTATGATCAGATTATGGGAACCTTGGGGACCATTTACCTCACCGGTGAGTCGGAAGGGATGCTCTACAAGGAAGGTGAAACCCGGACTACAGAAGTCACCATCGGTAAAGACAAGAAAACAGACAAACCGGTCCTCATGACCGGCCCCTCAAACCTCAAACCATCCGGCGGCCTCCCCCCAATGGATGGATCCGAAAGATTCATCGCCTATGGGTATGAAATCACCCGTTTCGCGGAGGCAATCCGCACTGGCAATCCTGAGTTGGTAGCCTGCAATGGTTATGATGGACGTAAAGCTGCTATTGCGGTTTTTGCTTCCAATGAAGCCATCCGGACCAATATGGTCCAGCCCTGCAATCCGCCCGAGGTGATTGCGGCTGGGCCAAAAGCACAACAACAGTAAACCAGTGAGATGAGCTCTTGCTGGAGTGAATGCTTCTCCGGAAATCCTCTGGAGGAGTAAAGAAAACAAGGGAGAAAGTGATGCCTGAGAAGGAAAGACTGGTCATTGGTCGTAGAAATTTCATGAAGGCGGCGGCGGTCATCCCCGCAGTGGGTGCCTATGCCTATTCTGCTTTGCAGGCCAGACCCCTTCAGGCAGCCATTATCGGAACCGGTAACCAGGGACGTGTGTTGCTGGAAAATGCCCATCCCAGCTACATCCACTTCACCGCGATGTGTGATTTACGTCCCGATCACCGGCTCTTCGGCCAGCAGGTCATCCAAAACATGTACAACCCCAAGGTCCGTGTCTATAAGGATGTGGACAAGATGCTTTCCGATGGGGGTTTTGAGGCGGTTATTATCGCCACACCGTTATGGACCCATGGCCCCCTCACTGTGAAATGCCTGAATGCCGGGAAACATGTACTGTGTGAGAAGGTTATGGCCTACTCACTCCAGGAATGCGATGACATGATCCGTACGGCAAACAAGAACAACCTGGTCCTCGCCATTGGACATCAGCGTCATGCCAATCCTCTCTACCTTCAGGCCAAAAAGTGGGTCGAGGACAAGGAGTCAGGCATTGGAGATGTTTACCACATCCGCTCCATGTGGCACCGGAACAACGAGTGGAGAAACCTGCCAGACTATCAAAACGAAGTGTTGGCCGAGGCTTGGGGTCAGAAACCCATGGATTGGCTTCGCAAAAAAATGCCTGAACTCAAACCCAAGCAATTCATGGATATGCCTTCGCAGGAAAAAATCGCTCACTATTTCGAGTACATGAAAGAGACCTCGGGTGATACTGATTTTGATTGGGTTAAGTTTGGGTATGAAACCCCCGACCAGATGGCGAACTGGCGTCTCTATTCGAAATTCTCACACGGACTCATGAGCGAACTTGGTAGTCATCAGATCGATGTGGCCACCTGGTTCTGGGGATCCGCACCATTATCGGTGTGTGGTGTTGGAGGTATCTATCATTACAAGGATGAACGCGATCTGGCGGATCATGCTTATGTGACTTTCCGCTACCCCAACAACAAGGTGTTTACATTTACCTCGATCACCACCAATGCCTTTGATGACTACTACGATCAGATCATGGGTACCAAGGGAACCATTTTTCTCACAGGTGAATCGGAGGGAATGCTTTCCAAGACCGAAGAGGCTAAGGCCGAAGAAGCCAGGAAACAGACCCAGGTGGGGGTGACCAAAGGTAAAGCGGCTAAACCTTCCTCGATGACCTACGAATCCGCCAAGGGGGGATCGGGCAGTGCCATCGGTGATGGCAAAGACCGCTTCAAAGCCTACGGTGAGGAGATCAAGAAATTCGCCGAAGCAGTCCGTACGGGTGACCCAACCCGTGTGGGGTGCGGTGGTGAGGGGGGACGTCAAGCCGCAGTAGCTGTCTTCGCGGCCAATGAAGCCATGAAGACAAATGTTGTCCAGAACATTGAGCTGAATCCGGTTGTGTTGGCTTGAAAGTCGGTCACTTGTAGGGGTGCCCTCGGGTGCCCCTTTTTTACGACTTCAAGATAATCCCTTGGTCACGCGCAGCAAGAACCCACACACGGACCATATCAAGCCTTGGTGACCGCAGAGATTCCTTGTCAGCCAGCTGAGCAATCGAATGATAGAGAGTCTCCGGATCCTGGGCCGCAAGTTCAGATACAGTGCCTATTCCGGCTTGTTTGAGCAACCAGCCATGAACCGCACCAATCCCTTTAAAACTATACAGGGAAGCTTCCTCAAGCAGCCCTTTGAATTGATTTTCATCCATTCCCAAAGTGGTGCGTATGGCTTCCCCACGAGATGGGATGCTGGACTCACGAACGAGACGGATGGGACGTTGGATACCCATTTCCTGCAGAGTTGTCAGTGCCTGGGGGGGAAGGCCTGGCAGATCCTCCAGATCAAGCCGTTCCGAGGCGATATTGACATGGCGGACCCCGATAAGCACCACACCACAGAACAGAAGTTGAACGGGAATTGACCACAAGAAAGCACTTCTTGGGAAACCTTCACGCCGTGTGATCTGATAATGGAGATCCGATGGATTTTCCCAGGTTTCATTGTTCAGAAACCAGTAGGAGAGCATCCCATAGACTGCTACTCCATCCAGGACCAGGGCAGGAAAGCCAAGAAAACCGAGTAGTGGCATTTCAAAAAGTTTGAAGTTCTCCAGGCCACGGACTGTGTAGATCCATTTCTGGGGAGCAAAGAAATTCATCGCCTCCCAGTATCCACCGCAGATGAAACCCGCCAGGAGTAATCTGGCCACTAATCCAAAATCGCGGTTTTCAAAGTCTTTGAGAACCGAACGAGCTCCACGCCGGTAGTTCCACGGATCAAGTAAAAAAGAAACGCTTCCCCAGACCAGCGGGGCAAGATAAGTGGAGAAGACAAGAGAAAGCGTGACCATCGTGGCCCCGGCGCACTGAACCGTATAACTCACCCAGACAGGCAGTTTTCCCGGTTGACCTTTCCATTTTCGGAAAAGGTTGAAAGCGGTCAAAAACTCATAGGTTTCAAACATTCCAATCAGAACTGTGGCAAAACAAACTACTGCGAAGAAAAAACCAAGCAGGACACTCTTGTAAACTCCCACGTAATACCAATTTTGATAACGTAAATTGAGCAGTTCGAAGAAATACCAGAAAGTGACTGACCACATCAGCATGGGCAGTACATGATGACGCCGTGTGGTCAGCAATGAACTGCCTCTTCTTAATGCCACGATGCCATCGACGATAAGGATGTATCCCCACCAGGCAAAAGCATAAAAAGGTTGTGCAATCCAACCAATGTCTCTCCACAGCCCCCAAACACCGACTGCCAGGAGAAGGGACCCTGAAAACAGGGGATAAAAGCCCCTGTTCATATGAAGTGTTGACTCGGATGGAGTTTCCATGGCTTTTGTGGTCATGAGTTTTGAAACCAAGTTGATATTAAAGTCTTATTTTAATCAGAGAAATCCAGATACCGGAAGTGGATCATTCCTGCAGAGAGGATGGCGGCCAGGTAGATGAGGAGTAGAACCACCCGTGGGAGAATCTCATTCCAGCCGATTTCGGGATAGAAAATATAGATCCATGCCTCCATGGCAGTGGTGAAAAGGTAAGGTTTCAGTGAGGAAAAAAGGGTTAGCCACTCGATGTTTCCCAGTCCCTGGATAATGTAACTGGCAAAAAAAATCAGGAGGCTTGTGGCCATGGCGGTGTGAGTGTTCCGGAAGACCAGGCTGCAGTAGAAGGCAATGGCACCAGTGGGTAACAGGAGGAATGCCAGGAGACAAGCTGTCAGAAGAAGGCGAAAGACACCTTCCCGAAAACTGAGAATGGATGCCTGGCTTCCATCCAGGAGGTCAAAGATTCTGGGAGAAGCCAGGAAATCATAAACACCAAACAAGGTACAGCCGACCAGAAGGGTGAAACCGACGAAGAAAATGACAATGGCAAGGAGCGCACCGGTTGAGGCGATGAACTTCGAAAAGAGCAGGGAATTCCGGGAAACAGGCCTCGAAAGGATTCCCCAGAGTGTTCCTCCCGCTCTTTCCCCGGCCACCTGCCCTGCGAAGATCATGGCCGCAAGGATGGGAAGGAACACATAGTAGCTGGCATTGACAATGAGACGCGTGGTGTTGATTGAATTCAAAACCAGCCTCAGATCAAACTCACCTCGGCGTGCCACCATCGCCAGCGGATTGCGGTCCTGGAATAAAAATCCCATTTGCAGAAGGAACGAGAATGCAGCGAGGGCGGCAACCGCCAATCCCAGGCGCCTTTGGTGAAGGATCTTGTAGATCTCAATCCTCAGGACCTTCCCCATCTCGCTTGTCCTTTCCACCGGTCAGCTGCAGGAAAATTTCTTCCAGGGTCACCTTGCTTCTGACCAGTTCGGCTACTTCCAATCCCGCTTCGACCAGGATGCGGTTGGCTCTGGATGATGCTTCATTCGTGGGTGCCTGGACACGAACAACCCCATTGTTTCCTTGTTCCATGAAGAATCCATGTCCAGACAAGATCTCCATCGCCTTTGCGGGTTGGGAACATGTTACCAGAACATAATCACCCGCCGAGAGCAAAGGTCCCACCGCTCCCTCGTAGAGCATCTCCCCCTGATGGATGATCCCTACACGGTGGCAGACCTGTTCGATTTCATGCAGACGGTGACTGCTGATCAGGACCGTGATCCCCTCCTTCGACAACTGCCGCAGGATGTCACGCAGGTTTCTGACCCAGAGTGGATCGAGACCATTTTGGGGTTCATCCAAGAGGAGAAGCCGGTTTTCGGGAAGAAGCGCCTGGGCAATCCCAAGACGCTGTTTCTGCCCATGCGACAATGTTCCCGCTGCCTGTTTCCGCAGTTCGACCAATCCCAGCAGCTCGAGGGCCCGTGATATCTGCTCCTCTGTTACCGGACCGCTGAGACTGGCGAAGAGACGGAGATTTTCAACCACAGGAAGGTGGCCGTAGATGTAAGGATTATCGAGCATAGCCCCCACACCCGCGAGGGCTTCTGCTTTGCCAGTCTGGACACGGCGCCCATTCAGCCAGGCTTCACCATCATCTGGCCACACCAAACCCAGCAGCATCCGGATCGTGGTGCTTTTCCCTGCGCCGTTTTCCCCCAGGAATCCGTAGATTTCTCCTTCCGCGATTGACAGATTCAGGTTGCTTACAGCAGCCCGCTTGCCATAGAACTTCGTCAAACCCTTAGCCTCAATTACGTTCATACAGGGTTTCCCGGCGGCTGCGGACAATATCACCCTCGCTCAGGGTTCCATTCGTCGGGGAGTAGTGGATCAATCTTCCTGTGAAGGCATTAAGGTTGATGTCCTTGTCAGGTCCGACTGAGAGCAACACCCACTCACCATACGTCTTCTGGAAGGGGAGATTGGCCTTCTCATTGATAAGCGTGGAAAAATACTGGTAGTTTCCTCCCGTGAAAGGGTCTTTGGGCAGTTGAGTCACATACCGGCGAGGAGTCGTGAGAACCGGAAGGGTTGCGAAGATCCCCAACTCGATTTCAAGATCTCCAAGATCGGCAAAAATGCTTTTGGGGTATTCGGGGTAGTCGGTCCGATAACTTTCAAGTGCATGGGCAATAACCCGCATGTCACCTTGTGCGCGTGCCACCTTGGCTTGCACCAGGGCATCCAGAAAATGGGGCATCGCAATGGCCGAGAGAATCATTAGGATTCCCATCACCACCAGCAGCTCCACCAGGGTGAAAGCCTTCCTCATGGTTCTCTGGCTGCCGGAGGCCTTCCAGTCCTTTCCCGGATACGTTGTTCACGCTCTTCGAGCATTGCCCGGAACTCACCACGTTGGGAGGGTGTCAGAATCGATTCCATTTGGCCACGCACCTTCTCCGCCAGTTCCTGCATCTTTTCGCGGCGGTGAGGCATTGCCTCGTTCTGGAACCCGGCCTGGTTGGCCACCAGGGCCGCACTTTTCACGAGGCTCTTGGTGTTGACAGACTGGTGTTGATCCAGGTCAAGTTTTTCCTCCATCAGATCCACCATCGAATCGAGAAACTGGTCTGCCCGCTCCGCTCTCTGTTCCGGTGGTAATGTCCGCCACTCCTGTGCCCAGGCATCGATAGTCTTCTCGCGATCAGAGGGCTGCATCTTGTCCAGAGCAACCAGGTCATAGGGGTTCTTGGGACTCTCTCCACGGAGGTATTTGAACCAGGGAAGGAAGGACAATGCGAACACTGTTGATGCGCTCAGGAAGAAGACCAACAACAGCGATCCAATGAGTTTATTTTTCCTGGCAGTTGCAGAAGATCGTGCAGGCATCTGAAATCTCCTTCTTAATACTACCTGATTCTGGAGTAATTCGGAAAGTGTCCGCCGGTTCCATTAAAAACAACCAGGGAACCGGACTTCCTGACTTGAGTCCCTGTATGTTTTATCATCTCTGACACTATGGCGGTTGATCGACCTAACATTCTGCTGATATGTAGTGACCAGCACACCCCTGGTGTGACCGGTTGTTATGGCAATCCTCACGTACACACCCCCCACCTGGATACCTTAGCCAGTGAAGGAGTCACCTTCGATTCCGCCTATTGCGCCTCCCCTGTATGTGTTGCCTCCAGGCTCTCAATGCTTACGGGTAAACATCCACACCGGATCGGAGTCTGGGGATTGGCGGATACCATCCCCTCAACCACTCCGACTTGGCCTGTCCCACTCTCCATTTCCGGTTGGGAAACCATCATTTGCGGACGTATGCATCTGGTGTATGGAGACCGGAATCATGGCTTTGAACGCAGGTTGTGTGGCGATGCCTATCCCACCATGCGCAATCACTTCGCGTATTGGACTCAAAAGGAACCCGCGGTCACCCATGCGGGCCGTGTGATCCAGGAGTCGGGTCTGGGGACTGCGCGGCATGATGCGGAGGATGCCATCACCGAGGGATTCGCTCTCAAATTCCTTCATGGCATGAATCCAGTAAAACAGTCACGCCCTTTCGCAATGTGTGTAGGCTTTTACCGTCCGCACACTCCATTCGTTGCACCACCCGGTCTGGCGGCTCTGTATGATGACCTGGAATTGGATCCCTGCGGCTCTGTGGAGGAGCTACCCCCTTTCTACCGCTCTCTCTCACGACATTTCGGTCTCGAAGAGGATCCTCCTTCCAAGGATGATTGCCGAAGAGCGATCCGTATGTACTATGCCATGGTAACGGGCCTGGACCGGCGTATCGGGCTGATCTGCGATGCGCTCAAACAACAGGGATTGTGGGATCGCACGATCGTCATCTATACCAGCGACCATGGTGAGATGTTGGGGAGGCATGGTCTCTGGTTCAAGAGTGCGCTGTATGAGGAGGCCGCGCGAGTTCCCCTGATTATTCGCTTCCCTGGAAACACCGGAAAGGGAGTCCGCGTCAATGAACCTGCTTCACTCCTGGATCTTTTCCCCACCCTCTGTGAGATCGCTGGAGTTGAACCCTATGAATTCCTGGATGGAGTCAGCCTGATGCCCGCTCTTGGGGGAGAACCTCTTCCGGTGGACCGTCCCATCTTTACGGAGTATGCGGATTACGGACTCCACACTCCCACACGGATGATGCGGAAAGGAAGTTACAAGCTGATCTATGCTGATGGATTTGATCCACTCCTGTTTGACATGACCAACGACCCTGGTGAAAAAAACAATCTTGCCGGACAGGCCACCATGAAGGATGTGGTGGACTCCATGCTTACCGATATCCTGGCTGAGTGGGATCCTGTGCAGATCAGGCAGCGAGTTCTGGCGAATCAGCGCAATCGTGACCTGTTCATGTCTGCCGAGGAGGCAATCCGGAGAGCTACAGGAACTGCCGAGTTCCCCTGGCGGTAGAATCGTAACCTCCACCATAATCATGACAAATGCCAAGGAGACCCTCCCCTCTGTCCTGAAAACCCTCAGTATCGTGATCCCAGTCTATAATGAAGACCAGACGATCCTGTCGGTTATCGGGAAGGTTCGGCATGTCCAGATTCCATTGGCCAAGGAAATCATCATCGTGGACGATGGTAGCACGGACGGGACTCGTCACCTTCTGGCAACTCTGACTAATGAACCCGGAATCAAGGTAATTCTCCAGGAAAAGAACTTTGGGAAGGGGGCGGCTCTCCGGCGTGGATTCCAGGAGGCCACCGGG
>CAYZUX010000187.1:0-11634 GCA_964481775.1 uncultured bacterium
GACATTCGTGTGTTCGGTGATGATCTCCAAACCTTCGATACCATGGAAATCCACTGGGTTGTGGGTTACCAGGGGAATGCTGTAGGTCAACGCAGTCACGGCAATCCAAGCATCATCAACCGCAATAGGTTGCCGCTTCCGTGCCGCGCGGATCTGTCCCCATGTCAAACACGGCAGGGGCGAATAGGGAATGATGAGATATTTTCTGATCTGAGCCTCAAGCAAAGCGAGTTTTTTGGTGTCCCAGTGAGCGGAATAGGCTCCTTCATACAGCTCAGCGACTGTCATGAATGAAACCGCGAGCGTTTTTCCAACGCAATGAGGACGGTAGGACTCCCCCCGCGAATCATTTCTCATCAGGTATGAGATGATGTTGGTATCCAGGAGGAGGGTATCCATCTTATTTCATTTTCAGTTTGTTTTACCCTCGATAGTGGTCAAAAACGACTCAAAGTCCTGATCACTTTCCCAAAGATCTCTTGCTTTACCGAGGACTTCATCAATGTTGGTGGGGCTTTGAACACCTTGTTCCGCCGCAAGCTCCTCCAAACTCCTCTCGCGCCAGAAGTCTTCAGCTGAGCATAAGCCGGTCCGCCCATCTCCATGCCTTAGTTCCTCGGCAGTTTTCGCAAATTCAAGTGTTCCGGCCATCGACTTGATGTTCTCTAACTGCTTCATCCTGATCTTATCTTTGATAGCGCTCAAGACTGCCTCGGTCTTGGTTCGGGCCTGGGTGACATCGACCAGTTCCGATATTAAATCACTTGGTAAAGTAATGGTTTCTCGTTGCATGAGGTATTTCCCTGGATTCCTTCCATTCATAGCCTATGGAATGGTACGGATCAGGTCAATGACAATCAGGACATCAGTTTTGAGGTCACAATTTGTGACCCCAAAGAGATCGGGTGGTTCCTTCAATTTGAGATTCCAATCTGGAATCTCAGTTCCTCTGCAAACTGAATGCAGGCAGTACAGGGATCGCATCTTTGGCTGCGCCCACGACCTCTTTCTGGCTGGCGCTCCGGCACCGTGATGATAAGAACCTCACGATTTCCAGGTCCATCACCCTGCCATCCTGGTCGGCATCCGCCTGCCCCGCCAGGCCATCGGAAATACCCGCCCAGAGTTCCGGGTAAGCCCCATCCCTCGACAGGACCATCAGGCCTGTACCAAGGCTTTGCCCTTTCGATCTGACAACCTCGACGAGTTTTTCAAAAATACCATCCGCCTGTTCATCCGTGAGCTTCGGCGAGGGATGCAGATCCAGGAACCACACGGTGGGAGCGATGCCTGCCGCTGTCTGAAAGCCTTCCAGTAGCTGCTTGAATCCCACCACCTGGTCCAGGTCTGGCCCAAAGGAGAGAGGGAAATCACCCTTCTCTTTGGTCGGGCAGAGGATTGCATCCGCGTAAAACACACTGAAATCGCGTGGTTTGAGTACCTTTGAGATATTTCCCAGGTTGGATTGCATGACAGCGGTATTCAGGGTGTCGAAAGGAAGAACCAGCTGGAGCGGGCTGAACCTTCCATCATCCAGTTGGGCCGCCCAGGCCTGGATCCAGTCCTGCCCATCACCCCCATTCCTTCCCAATGCCAGCCAGAGCAGGAAATTGCCATGATCCTCCGAGGCCGGTGCCGGGATGACTGCGGAGGGTGATGCCTCCAGGGAGGTGATCGATGGAACCGGGGGAGCCTTGTCGGGTGGGGTTGTCTCCACGATGGTGAAAGGCGCGGAGGGCATTTCCGTGGCAGGTTCGGGTACCGGCGACCCGAGCGGGAAGATGGATATTCTCTCACCGCCGACAGCCATCCATTTGCCACGGGGATCGATTGCAAACGCCTGAGAGTCTTGGGTGGCTACATTGACTGACTCGACCGGCTGTGCCGTGCTGGCCAGATCCCAGCGCGCGATGACCCCATCCGAACTCGAGGTTGCCAGGCTGCCATCATTGAGAAAACCCACACCGGTCACTCCCCCGCTGGGAAGGGTGAAGAGCGTCTTCCAGGCCCAGAGTCCATCGGTGGTGAGATAGAAAACCATCACATTTCCAGCGGAATCTCCCGCCGCCAGTTGCTTCGAGTCCCGTGAGAAAGCAACCGCACCGACGCGCTCTTTGAATTGTTGTGAACCCAGAGTGGCGGCTTTCACTGAATCATCATTGCGCCACACAACCAGCCGGGAGTTGGCGCCACCAACCGCACTGAAACGTCCATCCGGTGATATCGCCAGGGAGACACAGGGGACATCGACCTCCAGCGAAGGAATTTTTTCCTTGGTCCATGGCCCCACAATAAACCGCATGAGACCCGGGGGATTCGAATGCCCCACGAGCAGGAAATCTCCCACGGGATCGAAGGCTATGGCGGTGGGATTGGGCGGAATCTCACGGTCCGCATAGGCTGGCTTCCAGTCCGTGGTCGAAACGACCGCCAGGTTCTGGCCTCCACCGGAAGCAAGAGTCAATGCAAACAGGTCACCCTCCGGGCTGTATGCAAGCGAGAGCGGCTCAGTGTCAGTCATCACCTCTCGGATCACTCCCAGATCCGGGACACTCAGGATGACCACCTTGCCCTTGTCCACTCCTTTTCGAAGAGAGACAGCCAGACGGGTTCCCGATGGATCGAAGGTCATACGTGAATACCCATTCGCGGAGATGGCAAAGTCAGCCGTCGCAGTTGGAGAGTAGTCCGCTGCCTGGCTGGACATCGCTGTCCAGCAGAGTGAGATCAACAATCCCAGGGAGGTAATTGCTGTGAGTCTGGTCACCTGGATATCCTCCGTTCCATGCAATGAAGGTGAAACTCCACCCAGCGGTCCCCCCTCAGGACACCACCAAGAAGAATATCGGTTCCAGGGCGTGATGGGAAGAACGGCCTACCGGGATTTTACCCCGCCAAAACGCCGGTCTCTTTTGAAGTATTCGTGGATGGCTTTGTAAAAGTCGATATCCCTGAAATCAGGCCAGAGGACATCTGTTATGACGATTTCAGCATAGGCAATCTGCCAGAGCAGGAAATTGCTCACACGCATTTCCCCGCTGGTCCTGATCATGAGGTCGGGATCTGGCATTCCTGAGGTATACAGGTGGTTTGAGATCAGTTCCGGCGTGATCTCCGAGGTTTTGAGTTTCCCCTGGTGAACCTTTCTTGAGATCAGGGTAACCGCATGGGTGATCTCATCCCGGCTGCCATAGGAAAGGGCCAGCGAAAGCTGCATTTTTTTTCCCTGGCATGTGACCCGTCGTGTCTTTTCGAGCTGATATTGAACATACAATGGAAGTTGCTTGAGATTCCCCACCCCTGTCAGGCGAATTTCGTTTTCCAGCATTTCCGGAATTTCCTCGCGCAGGAAATCACGCAGGAGCTTCATCAAGGCAGCGATTTCCGTTTTGGGACGTTTCCAGTTTTCGGTAGAGAAGGCATACAGGGTGAGGTAAGGTATTTCGAGTTTACGGCAGGCCTGAGCGACTGCCCGGACTGACTCGATCCCCGCGCGGTGACCTTCGATTCGCGGGAGATTCCGTTGGCCGGCCCAACGGCCATTGCCATCCATAATAATGGCCACATGACGGGGAAGGGGTTTCCCACCCATGCCTCCCTCTCCCCCCTGAACAGCATGGAGAAGTTTATCGATCCATTTCTGCGCTTCAGTACTTGGCTGGTAACTCATGGGTGATGGTCTCAGAAGTGGAGGATCTCATCCTCCTTGTCTTTAAGAACCTTATCAATCTCGGCAATATATCTGTCGGTGAGCTTTTGTATGTCATCCATGGCGCGTTTGCCCTCATCTTCCGGGATCGATCCGTCCTTTTCACCCTTCTTGAGCTTGTCATTGCTCTTGTGACGGATATTCCGGATCGACACCTTTCCCTCTTCGCCGATACGCCGGACCACTTTGACCAGATCTTTACGGCGTTCCTCGGTGAGTGCGGGAAGGTTCAGGCGGATCACCATACCGTCGTTCTGGGGAGTAAGGCCCAGATCGGATTTCTGGATGGCGGTATCAATGGCCTTGATGAGCGAACGGTCATAGGGTTGGATGACGATGCTGCGTGATTCTGGAATAGAGATGTTGGCCAAATGCGCAATCGGGCTTTTCCCTCCATAACAATCGACATCGATCCCATCCAGAATCGCTGCATTGGCCCTTCCTGTCCGGATCTTCTGACACTCATGCTGGGTGGCCTGCACGGCTCCCTTCATGTGCTGCTCAGCGTCTTTGAGTATCTCCTTGGTTGACATTTCATGACCTCCCGGAAATCCAAAATGATCCTAAGTCCAATTTGAGGGTCTGGAAGATCCCACATAGGTTCCGATCCGTTTACCCGAAACAACCTCCTCGATGGCGGAGGGACGGTCCATGTTGAACACAATCACTGGAAGATGATTTTCCCGGCACAGGGTGATGGCCGTCATATCCATCACGCGCAGATCCCGGTCGACCACCTCCTGGTAAGAAAGGTAGTCGAGAAATGCAGCGTCAGAGTGGCGTTTGGGATCCTTATCGTAAACTCCATCGACGGTGGTGGCTTTCAAAAGAATTTGAGCATTGATTTCATTGGCCCGCAGGGCTGCCGCCGTATCGGTGGTGAAATAAGGATTTCCCGTCCCAGCCGCGAAGATCACCACCCTCCCTTTCTCCAGGTGGCGGATAGCGCGCCGGCGGATATAAGGTTCAGCCACACGGTCCATGCTGAGTGCGGATTGAAGACGAGTCACCGCGCCTTCCTGTTCCAGGACAGCCTGGAGGGCAAGTCCGTTCATCACTGTTCCCAGCATCCCGATGGTGTCCGAAGTGGTTCGATCGATTTCCATCTTGGTGGCGCCTCTCCAGAGATTACCACCACCGATGACGATGCCGATCTCCACACCTTTACGAGCGACACTGGCAATCTGCTTTCCAATGGATAACGCCCTGCCGGTATCAATCCCCCTGCCGGATGGATCCCCTAAAGACTCTCCACTCAATTTCAAAAGTATCCGCCGGTATGACAAGTAGTCTCTCGCTCCTCAGGAGGAAGATGATTTTCTCAATCTAAAGATGTTTCCCTGGTTTTCTCTCCTCCCGGCTCTGCAAACCGGGAGGAGAGGTAAGTTCAAGACTCAGTTATTACGATGCTTCCTCTAACTCCTCGCCCAGCTGGAAACGGGAAAAACGTCGCACGGTGATATTCTCACCGGTCGAAACAATCGCCTCTTTCACCAGGTCGCCGACTTTCTTTTTGTCATCTTTGATGAATGGCTGGTCCAGCAGACAGACTTCCTCGTAAAACTTTCCGAGGCGTCCCTCCACCATCTTCTCAATGACTGCGGCTGGCTTGCCGGAGGTCTCGGCCTGTTTACGGAAAATTTCCTTTTCCGCTTCGATAATTGATGCAGGGAGCCCTTCACGTGAGACGCTGCGTGTTTGCGGATTCGCGGCCACCTGCATGGCCAGGTCATTCACCAGGGATCGGAATTGGTCGGTACGAGCCACAAAGTCAGTCTCGCAGTTGACCTCAATCAGGACCCCGATCCTCCCACCACCGTGGATATAAGCATGAACTGTCCCCTCGGAGGTGGCTCTTCCCATCCTTTTCTCCGCCTTGGCGGCCCCTTTTTCACGGAGAAGCTTGATGGCGGCTTCCATATCACCATGGGTTTCCACAAGGGCTTTCTTGCATTCCATCATTCCAACCCCGGTTTTCTCCCGGAGTTTCATCACATCAGCCGCGGCAATTTCGGCCATTAGTCTTCATCCTCCTGATCATCCTGGTATTCTTCATATTCAGTGATATCACCCAGCTCCACAGGAAGTGACACAGCGTGCGGCTGGGTATCGGGTTCGGCACCTTCCACCCCCTCGGCCCGTTCCTGTGCAAGTTTCTGTCCCGTAATATAAGCATTGGCAATCAGCTCCGAGATGAGTCGTACCGCGCGGATCGCGTCATCATTGGCCGGGATGACATAATTGATTGGATCGGGGTCGCAGTTGGTGTCCACGATGGCAATCACGGGAATGCCGAGCTTGTTGGCTTCCTCGACCGCGATTCGTTCTTTACGGACATCGGTCACAAACAGGGCATCGGGCAAACGATCCATTTCGCGAATACCCGCCAGATATTTGTCGAGACGTTCGCGTGATTTCATCAGGAGGATCTGCTCCTTCTTGGTACGCAACTGCAGGGTGCCATCCTCGCGCATACGATCCAACTCAATCAGGCGGTTGACACGGCTGCGGATGGTTTTGAAGTTCGTGAGCATTCCCCCCAGCCAGCGGTGAGTGACATAAAAACAAGCGATATTCCTGGCGATTTCCGCCACGCTTTCCTGGGCCTGCCGTTTCGTGCCAACAAACAAAATCCGTCCCCCATGGGCTGAAAGTTCCTTCACGAATTCGCAGGCCTCATGGATCATCCGGACTGTTTTTTTGAGGTCCAGGATGTAGATCCCGTTCCGTTCATTGAAGATGTACTTGGCCATCTTCGGGTTCCAGCGCCGTGTCTGGTGTCCGAAGTGGACACCAGCCTCGAGCAGCTGTTTCATACTGATACCATCTTCCTCGAAAGACTCTTCCTGTTGGATTTGCCGATTGGGTTGGTCGGCCATATTGAACTCCTGGGCTAACAACTGTTATCCATCTCCCGCCTCCATCCCGTGGTGTGCCGCCAGGCGGACACATCCAGGCTGGTGAGTTCCCATAAAATCAAGGGGAGCTACGCGGGGCTCCTTTGGGACTCCCGAAGGTCCCTATCGGATGTCTCCTCAAAATTAACCCCATCGCGGGGGATGGGGTCGACCCTAAAGGAGTTTTGCACAACCTTAAAACTATAGCACCAGCATTCCTTGCTGCAAGCCTATTCGAACCTGTCATTCGCCCCCTCCATCCGTGCAGGAAAAAACACGGACCTATTCCCCCCTTTCGTTGTCTCCATTTTTGACGATGATTACAACTATGGAACCACTTCAAGCCAAAGCTCACAGAACAACTCGTGAAACTGACATCCGCGCGGAGATGGTCCTGGATGGCCAATCGATACGTCACATCTCGACAGGGATTGGTTTTTTCGACCACATGCTGGACCACTTGTCTAAACATAGTGGCATCAGCCTGACCCTTGAGGCGCAGGGAGACCTGCAGGTGGACTTCCACCACACAGTTGAAGACACCGGGATCGTCCTCGGTGAGCTGCTCCTCCAAGCCATCGGGGACGGGGCGGGCATCACCCGCTATGGCTCCGCCTCGATCCCCATGGAGGAGGCGCTGGTTGAGGCCTCCCTGGACCTGTGTGGACGCGGATACTTGGTTTATAACGTGCCTGTCACGCAGCCCAAGGTAGGTGAGTTTGACTCGGAGTTGGCGCGAGAATTTTTCCTGGCTTTCTCTCGAAGCGGAAAGTTGACTCTCCATATCAACTCGCGGTATGGAGTCAACCAGCACCACATTCTGGAGGGAGCTTTCAAGGCGGTGGCACAGGCACTCCGTCAGGCGGTGGCTTTGACGGGCTCCAAAGACATACCCTCAACCAAAGGAGTTCTGTAAAGGTACCTCACCCCCCTTGCCCCCCTCTCCCATAGGGCGAGGGGGAAGACTTATCCCCCCTTCTCTTTGCGGGAGAGGGAGGGGCTGGGGGGGTGAGGTCTTCGATTACTCCCATGTCCGATAAAAAAAATCCCCAACCTGTCTGGGCCCACTCAACCGCTACCCGGGAATCGCTCCGCAAGGCCATTGTGGATTTTTGCGCGGGACGTGACATGGCAGTGATTCCTCCCTGTGACCTGGCTCTTGCTGAACCCGATCTTGCCACCAACGAAGCCTCCACGCTGGAGCTGTATCGTGCCGGGGTGATGACCGTCGAGGAGGCGCGCGCGATCGCGCAAGCATTACTGGCTGTTCGCAGGGACATTGAGACGGGTGTGTTCCAGCTCAACCCCGAGCTCGAGGATGTCCACATCAACATTGAGGAAGCCTTGCGTGAACAAGCCGGGGATGTGGCCGGGAAAATCCACAGTGGACGCAGCCGGAATGACCAGGTGGCCTGCGATATCCGTCTCTGGCAGTGTGGACAGATCCTAGGCCACCTTGAAGGGTTGGCTTGTGTTTTGGAAGTTCTCCTGGAGAGGGGGCTGGAGGAGAAAAAGACTGTTCTGCCCGGTTTCACCCATCACCAACACGCCTTTATCACCACTCTCGGACACATGCTGGCCTCACATGCGGAGAGCTGGCTGCGCGACATGGCGCGTGGCCTTCAGGTTTATGAACGGACCAACCACTGTCCACTCGGCGCGGCGGCCGGGTTTGGAACCTCCTGGCCCATCGATAGAAATCGCCTGGCTTCCCTTCTCGGTTTTTCCGGGCTGGTTCGCAATTCTCTTGATGCCGTCTCCAGCCGTCTGGAGGTCGAAACCGATGTAGCTTCCTGGCTGGCGATGTGGTTGACCCACTGCTCCAGCCTGGCGCAGGATTTGATCTTGTTCTCGATGGAGGAATTCCGTTGGATCCGTCTGGCACCTGAGGCCACCACCGGCTCCTCGATCATGCCACAGAAACGGAACCCCGATTTCGCGGAGGTCATCAGAGGGAAAACCGCTTTCGTGCATGGAGCCCTCGCCGGTCTTCATTCGTTGGGGAAGGGGCAACCCTCCGGATACCACCGTGACAGCCAGATCTCCAAGCCCCTGGGGCAGGATATCTGGCGTGAAGTGCAGGGCATTCCTCCTGTACTGGAGGCGGTCCTCCAGACCATGGAAATCGACAGGGAAAGAATGCGCACCGCCACCCAGGGCGGTTTCCTGGAAGCGGCGGAATGGGCCGATGCCATTGCCCAAGATTCACAGCTGCCTTTCCGGCAGGTGTACCGTGCCATCGGCATGGCGGTAGACAACGCACGCTCCAAGGGAAGGCTTACCCGGGAGACGGTCAACGCCGCGCTGAGCGAGTGCGGCGTGAAATACCGCGTCTCAGCCTCCTTAGCGAAACGGTTTGACTCCCCGGAGCAACTCATTGCAGCGCGTAGGACGACCGGATCTCCCAACCCTGAAAAGGTTGAGGAACTGGTCCATTCTCTCGAACAGGAACTCGTTGCCCTTCGCAGGCAAGTTGAAGAACAGCGTGTTCAACGCAACAGAGCCGATGCCAAACGGCTTCAGGAGATCCGTAAGCTGGCAAAACTGAGGTAATTTTCTGCGCATTCTTGGTCTCGATCCAGGGCTTTCGGCGACAGGGTATGGGCTGATTGAATCCGCTCCAGGCGGACCGCGCCTGATCGAAGCGGGCATCCTCAAGGGCCAAAGTGCCCTACCCCTGGAGAAGCGTCTGCTCAATCTCCATGAGGCGTTATGCGAGATCATCCGTGGCGGATCTCCGGACAGTATCGCAGTCGAGGCGCTTTTCTCGAACTACAAACACCCCTCCTCGGCTTTGCAAATGGCCCATGCCCGTGGAGTCCTGCTCCTTGCTGCTGCACAGAATCATCTTCCGGTCTTTGCCTATGAACCCGCGCGTGTTAAGAAGTCCCTGACCGGGCGCGGCGCAGCGACTAAGAGTCAGATGCAGAAGATGATCCAATCCGTGTTTGGATTACCTGCTCCACCCTCTCCGGCGGATGTGGCCGATGCGGTGGCGGTGGCGCTGTGCCATGCCAACGCAATCAGCCGGGGCAATCTGGGATCGAAACGCAGACGTGGCGAATACCCGGAAGCTCTCGCCTTGTTGATCGATCAAGGGGCAAAAAAGACAGGAGCGAATGAAGCAGTGCGTGAAGCGATTGAGAAAGCACTGAAGAGACGATGATTTCACAGATCGAGGGAACCATACGCAGGCTTTTGGAGAACCGGGTGGAACTGGATGTGGGGGGGCTGACCTATGAGATCCTGCTTCCCGCGCGGGCTTACCAGCAACTCCATATGAAAGACCCTGACAAGCCGGTCCGACTCTACACCTTCCATTATCTGGAGGGGGGGATGACCTCCGCGCCGGTTCCACGGCTGGTCGGCTTCGTCAATGAACTCGACCGCGACTTCTTCCACCTGCTGCGGACTGTCAAGAACATCGGAGTCAAAACCGCCCTGAGTTCGATGATCCTGCCTGTTTCTCAATACGCGCGGGCCATTGAGCATGAGGATATCCCAACTCTCAAGGGGCTTCCGGAGGTCGGGCCGGCCACCGCCAAGCGGATCATCGCCGAGCTCAAGGGGAAGCTGGTGAAGTTCATGCTGATGCCGGAGGAGGAGCCTTTGGCTGCTGGGCCGATGGTGACCAACTACAAGGTGGAGGCGGTGGAGGTGCTGCTGCAGCTCGGCAAGAAACGTCCCGAAGCGGAGGATTGGGTGGACCGTGCGGCGCGCCAGTTCCCGGAGATCAAGGAAAGCGACCGGTTGCTGACAGAGATTTTCAAGTTGTTCGGGGCTTCAAGCTAGATCTTCACACCCTTCTCTGCCAGCAGTCTTCGATACAGTCCATCCAGGTCATCCACCAGGCGCTTGATGCTGAAACGGCGGATGATTTCATCCTTCACTTGCCGGGCCTGGTTGGCATAGACCACCCGGTTCTTGTAGATGTCCAGAATCCCGACAATGAACTCCTCCAGATTTCCCAGTGGATAGATTCCCACTGGCCAGTCCGGCCGCTTGAGCTCATGAGTTGCCCCCACATCGGAGCCGAGAATCGGATTCCCCGCCGAAAGCGATTCGAGAAAGGCCACCGGCAGCCCCTCATTCTTGGAGGTCAAGACCGCCAAGTCGAGGTCTGCATGAACCTGGACCATATCTTGCCTCATGCCCAGGAAATGAATCCGGCCCTCCAGCCCCATCTCGCGTGCCTTGGCGATGATCCCATCAGCGGCTGGACCATCCCCGATCACCGCGAAGTGGATCTCCGGGTGGCTGGGCAGTATCCGCGCGCCGGCTTCAAGGAACTCTGAGTGATTCTTGATCGAGGCCAACCGCGCCACCATGCCGACCAGGAAGTCATTTTCCGTCAGTCCTAACTCTTGACGGATCGCTCCCCTTCTCTTCTTGGCATCACGGAACTTCTCGAGTTCGAGACCCAGGTGAACCACCTCGAATTTCTCCGGGGGAGCCACTCCCATCTTGATGAGCTCATCGCGTCCTGTGCCGCTGATGAAGATCAGACGATCGGAAAAGCGCGCCAGATACTTCTCGATTCTCCGGAAGATCTCCGACTTGATGGGACCGAACTCACCCCGCAGCACATGGCCATGGAAGGTGTGAACAATGACCGGCACCCCGCATTTATGCGCGGCGATACGACCCAAGGCTCCCGCCTTGGCGGTGTGAGTGTGGACAATGTGCGGACGGAACTGCTCGATCTGTGCACGGATCTTCTTGTAACTGATCCAGTCCTGTTGGGGACGGATCTCGCGGCTCAGTTCCTCAATGATGACCGGCTCAATCCCTTTCTCTTTGGCGATGTAGAGCATGTTGCCCTCACGTTTTTCCTCGCGTCCGGTGACCAGGCGGGTGTCATAGCCACGGTCTTTGAGGTAGTGCGTAAGCAACTGGGTGTGAATCGCCGGGCCGCCGACATTGAGCCGGGCGATGAGACGAAGGATTCTGATCGGTTCTTGAGACATGGGCAGAGATGGTTCCCCTCTTCATGGCAAGGATAAGCTTGGAGATTCGCGAGAGTCAATA
>CAYZUX010000188.1:0-11628 GCA_964481775.1 uncultured bacterium
TTTTACGAGGTCACGCATCGCGGGTAGCCAGAGTACCACAATGGTGGCCAATGTAATCCACCGGATCCGCTTCGGCCACCGTGAAAGAGCTGTCGCCGTTATCAGCATCGCAGCTGGTAGACCCGCCGTCATGTAGCGGTAATTTGCCAGGGCATAGGTTCCATTCCATATGTCCAAGAACACAATACACGCCAGTGGTACGACAAGCCACATCCACAAGAGTCCACGTTTTCCATTAAGAACACGCCTCCGCCAGCACCACACAAACGTACCGGCAGTAGCGGAAAAGAGCAGGATGGCTACGGTATTGGCCCGCCATCCTCCTCCCCATATGCCACACCCAGACAGATGGCCGAATAAACCAGTCCAGGCAGAAAAGACCCAATTCCAGTCAGGAGGCTTCCTTTCCAACCACCCAGAAGTCACATGCCATGCTGAAATCTGTGCACCGGCGCCAACATACCAGGGGGCAGCAAGTCCAACCACAATCCCGGCCGTCACTGCAAGGTGCCTGTACCGGATACGTCCCGGGTAAAGAAGTAACCAGAAAAGGAATGTCACCCAGACAAATACGAAAAAGTAGTGTGTCCAGAGACCAACAGCCGATGAGGTTACCCAGAAGAGTGCCGATCGAATCGGGGTTCGGCCCTCGCGCCATCCCAGTGATGCTTCCGCAGCTGCAAGTGTGGCCAGCCAGAGCAGCGAATACATCCGGCCTTCCGTTGAATAGTATAGTGCGGCAGGTGCTAAGGCGAAGAGAATACAGGCCGTGATGGCCGTTTCTTCGCCGCCGAATCGGCGTGACAACCTTACCAGAAGCAGGATGGCGGCCAGTGAAAACAGAACCGAGAGACTCTTCAGCGCCCATCCACTCGTCCCGAAAACACGCGTCCAGAAATGCAGCAGGATATAGTAGAATGGAGGATTTGTGTCGGACAGCTGGACTGCGCGAACGACACTCATCAGTCCACCAGTGTGTGGATCAGGCTCGAGGTATTCTTTCCAGGTCGCGGCGCTGCGCGAACCTTCCCCCTCGACAAAATCACCGCGTGAGGGATCGGCTGCAGCAGCCGGATGCTCCAAACTGTGTCCGGTTGCCATGGCAAGGCTGAAAAGTTCATCCGCCCACAGACTTTGCCGGTCAATAAGAAAAATGCGAAAAGCAAGGCCTATCAGAATGACTGCCAGTAAGATGTGTTTTTGGGAAACTCGTCTCATTCAGGGTGCTATCGGTTCACTACGGCGGGTTGCTGTGAAAATCCCGTTGGTCTTAAGGTCAGCATAACGCCCTCTGCCGAACCAGCGTAAAAGAGCCAGGTGCCACAGAACACGGCCGTAACCTCCGCCGAAACGTACCAGGCGGAAGGAAGAACTACCCATATCCGGTGTCCTGTTAATCCATGAAATCGGCACTTCTTCCACATGCCTTCCGGAAAGGAGTGGCAGGAAACCCGTTTCCGCATTTGCCGCGAATCCCGGTTCCATGATCTTGAGTCCAGACGCGACCTCCGACCGCATTAACTTGAGGTTGTTTGTCAGATCGTGAAAATCACCCCGCAAAAGAATCTTGGCGAGGAGATGGAAAGCCCGGTTAGCCAGGATTTTTGTGAAAGGATAATTGAGCAACACACTTCGCTGCGAAAACCGGCTGCCAATCACAATATCGGCTCCTTTGACAGCAGCATCAAACAAGTCGCGAATATCCGGGAGCAGGTGTTGAAAGTCACAATCCAATGTTAAAACCCAGCTTCCACGAGCTGCACGGAGCCCCTCTCGCAAGGCATGTCCTACCCCATGGGGAGGGGTACGTGTGATACCAACCACACGCGAATCCTCCGCATGGAGGGAGCAAATCTCATCAGCTGTTCTGTCGGTGCTTCCATCGTCCACCAGGATAATCTCACGCAGATAATCGTCGTAATGACGTATGAGCCCCTCAACCAGCGGACGGACATTGGCCTCTTCATTCCGGCAGGGGATCACGACTGACACAACACCATGAAAGCCATCGTGGTGACCAAGCGGTACCGGCCTGGGTTTCACAAATCGTGGAGGTTTTTGAGCATGAACCAGGATGGAGCCTGCAAAAACCTTGGTGATGGGTGCGTTTTCCAGCAGGATGGACAGATTCCTGAGCAGCCAGATGAATCTTGGTGTGAGAGGGGCGAAGACAAAATCGTTATAAACCGCGAAAGCACGCACGAAACCAATCTCGCTGATCAGTTCATACAGGCGTGGACGGGAAAGCAGCTGCCGGGAATCTCCTCCAAACCATGCTCCAAGACGACGTTTGAGCCGGAGAATGGGATTCCAGGGGTTGCTCTCGTAGAGCAGTAGTTGGCCGCCGGGAGCAAGCAACTCGTGGACATGTTGAAGCAGCCAGGCACAACAGCGTTGGTCAAGCATATCCGCGCCAGTGACCACGTCGAAGGATCGTCCTTCCAGTGCACCTGGAAGCTCTTCCGCCGGGATGAATTCGACCGAGGGATCAAGACCGTGTGGTCTTTGTGCGCCTGGGATGAAAGATACGGCGGTGATGGGGTTCTCCCCACGGGTGAAGAACTGCAACTGCCGGGTAAAACGCCCATTCCCACATCCGAGTTCCAATAAGGATGTGCCCGGAAGGAGGTGAACCGTATTCCTGAAGGAGTGAGCACGCCACGCCAGGCGTTCATCGGCGATAGGATCCCGTTCATTCCAGTAACCCTCACGGAAGGCTTCACGTCCCGCGAGTAATGGGATTCCGCTTCTGCAGTCTTTCATGTGAGTTTTGTCCATGTGATGTTCCTTATGACTGCTTGAATCAGTCCAAGTCTTCTGCTTGGGTGGATTTCCGGTTCAAAGTTACTGATCACTAATTGAAAGACTGTAAATGCAGGAGTAATACCACTCATTCAATCAGGAACTCTTGATTGAATCGATCCGATTGAGGGGATGATCACTCGAACTCCAGGATGTCCCGGGTAGTGAATATGTAGTCTTTTCTGGGGTTATCTCAGTCCCATGAGTGTCGTATTTGGATAATTCTTGCCGGTCACTCCAGAGTGACTTGCGGTAACCGAACTTCAGAAGGCTCAGGCAAAGAGAAGAGAAGACCACCTGTCCTCCCAAAGCCAACAGGAATAAGGCCGGAATGAGTTTTTGAAAAACAGCCAGTCCACCGACTTCCTCAACTGAGAGTTTCAGCGCAGTCAGGGATAGGATTACCCCAACCACAATAAGAATTCCACCTAAGGGCAAGCCGATTTCCAGGCGTGCTCTGGCAAGAAATCGATCCCATCTCGGGTCGAGCGGGAGTAAGCGTGCCCCAATCCCCAGTGTTTTCGCCAGAATCGAAAAAAACACCGCCTGAAAGCCAACCAATATCGCACCGCAACACAGAAGTGCAGTCAGGGAACTCAAAATCTCGCTCGAAGTGCTTAGCCAGCCACTCCAAACTGCGGACCCTCCCAATATCCCGAGAAGAATCAATAGAATTCCTGGATAGAAAAAAAGCAGCTTGGGGCTACAGAAAAGGAAGAAACTCAGGCTTCGGCGTCCATCCACCCATGTCTTCAAATGGGGTGCCCTGCTCCGTCCATCCCGGTGGAGGATGATCGGAGTTTCTCCCACAGACATCTTGTGGAGAGTCGCCTTGACAATCATCTCCAAGGCAAATTCCATCCCGGTTGATTGGAGGTCCATTCGGACTGCTGCCGCCTTGGTGAAACCACGCAAGCCGCAATACACATCCCCCACCTTCGCCCCAAAAGCGAAACGGGCAAAGGCAGTTAAAAGGGGATTCCCAAGATAACGGTGAAGCAGTGGCATGGCACCAGGTTCAATCCCGCCAGCAAACCTGTTCCCAACCACCAGGTCTTTCCCTTCACGTAATTGCTCAACAAAGGGCATTAATTTGCTGAAGTCATAACTATCGTCGCTGTCTCCCATGATGATGTACTTTCCACGAGCTCGCTCAATACATCCCTGCAAAGCGCACCCATATCCCCTGCGCGGGATGTCGACTACCTCGGCACCATGGGCTCGTGCGATCTCCTGGGAACCATCTTTACTGCCATTGTCTCCAATGATGATCTCCCCCTTGATTCCATGTTCATCGAGAAATCCTTTGGCCTTCTGAATGCAGATGGGAAGCGTTCGGGCTTCATTCAGGCACGGCATGATGATAGATAGTTCTATTTCGGGGTGGATGGTGCTCTTGTTGCTCTCTTCCATCTGGATGCCTCCGGGCTCATTCTCACGCAAGGTCGTGGATCACTTCCTTTTGAATTGGCGGAGGTTTCCAGACCATCTTCCCTTAAGGTTGAGGAGTTAGAGGAAGCCCATCACGATCCCATGAATATATGATCCATGAGGATGGCAAGACAAATCCCTCAGCCTTAGGCAGCAGGTGCTCGAAATAAAGCCCCTCCGCCATGCGTTTCTTGGCGTCGGAGAATCTATAGAAATATGCGGGCCAAAAATCAGTCCAACGCAAAATTGGAAAATCATGCAAAACAAGGAACTCGATGAGATCCTCTTGAATTTTGTGAGATGTGACCTCGATTTGGCGTTTTAAAAGAATTGGAGAGAGCGGACTAGGTTCATATACAGGGTGATTCAATTTTCCAATTTTGCCTCTCAGATCCTCGATAACCCCTTCGATCATCAGGCGGTCTCCCCAGGCAAGTGCTTCTTTCCCATTCATCGAAAGTCCTATCGTTTTGGCAGCTTTCATAATGGCCGCTGGCACCAGGCGAGTATAACGAGAGATAGTCTCGATCAGGATGATGTCCTTCGGATAGGATTCGAGAAATGATTTACGGATGGGGGCAATACTCTGGACAGGGAGGCCTGTAAGATAGGTTATTACTAGATGTTGGTTCGGCGTGCTGTAAAAGCGTGTTCCAGAAGTGAATTTGTGACCCTTAAGCCACTCGCATACTTCTACCCACCTTTGACGGGCAACCATGGGTTCCTTCAGAAAATCGGTCGAGATGCGTCCGGATCCCATGAGGCTCCCGACAAGGAGAAGGAAAGCCAGGAGTGATGACCTTGAAGGGGAAAGAACCCGGCAGACTGCCGCGCAACTGATCCCCACAAAAAGCAGGATAGGAATTGAAACGACAAGATTGATTCTTAAAAGAGAGAAACTGACTGCGGGTATCAGCAGTGAAAAGGTAGGAATTGCCACAAGAGTCCAAGCAGTCACAAAAAGGAGTGGTTCCAGCAACCCATCCAGCGGCTTCCTCATCCGCGGAGGGATCCGTTCCTTGAAATACAGCATTCCACACACCAGCAGCAGTCCCCCCAGCCAGACCACGATCCATTTCAGTTTGGGGACAAGATAAACCCCCAAGTCTTTTGGGAAGGAAAAAACCTCCCAGCCTTTTGGAATCCCTTCGGAGCTTTGCAGGAATCCCGTGTACCACATCCATGGGAGGATCCCGGAGATGCCAACGAGGATTACCAGAGAACACTTTGTAACCCAATGGGAAGTCCTCAATGAAAATGGAAGGATGACCACCCAAACCAGGACCAGGATGATGAAACTCAGAATGTGAGAGTGGAACAACAGAACAAAGCTGACTCCCAGCAACAGGTAATCTCTCCACAAACCCCTCGTATACACGCGCCAGATGGCTAATCCAGCCAATGCGGAAAAGGCCAATGTCGCTGAATAGTACCTGGCCTGGCGACCGAACCAGATCATCCGGCTCAAAAAAGCGGTCAGTGCCATGGTTGCGATGCCTGCATCCGTGCCATACATTGATTTTCCAAGAAGATAAGCCAAGACAAGGAAAAGTGCACTGAACAGGAGAGAGGGGATTCTGGGGATGGCGGTTCGCAGGCCTATCTTCTCCGGTGAGTGCTGGACTTGAGGCGGATCAACTGCCTGATCCGGTTGGATACCAAATGCTGCCAAAGCAGCGGCTATTGAGTATAAGGGAATCCACGAGTGGTAGATGGCCAGTCCTTTGTCCGAATAGCTGATATCCTTGAACTCATACTCCTCACTTTCAGGCCAGGGACGGATCAATGTGTTTTCAAAGATGGGCAGCCCCAGGTAGTGGTCGACTGGAACACCATGGTCGAGGATTGTCAGGGCGTTGATACTCGACTCAGCCTCATCAACCCAAACAGGTGGTTCATCCAGTTTGTAAGCGCGCAGGCCGATTCCTGCGCAAAAAATAAAACCAATCAGGAAACGGTTTATCCAACGGATTCCTTTGGGTGGTGTGTTGTCTGGTTGAATCGGTTCGAAGGTTTCACGGGGCGGGGGAGCAAGATTCATTCGTTTGGCCTCAAAGGGGAGTTTTATTGAAAAAAAGGAAAAAAGAAAGGACCAAATTGTAGAGAAAACGGATAAAGATAATTACTATTCATCTCGATTTCTATCGAAGTGCATCGGCTTGATCTCTTACCCCTGACAGTGATCGTGATCGACAGCGGAAATTCAGTCCCCCATAAATTGGTCCAACCAACCAAAAGATTCCAATGATCTGGCTACTGAACAACGGCCCGTGGCAGTTCTTTATTGTCAGTTGTTCGAATCGGAATCCATCGCCACCCGGAAACCCAGGATGTTGTTCTTAGATCCGGAAAAGATCCCCTTTCGTTCAGCGGAACGCAGGTCCACCGCGAAGGTCCGCCAGGAACCACCCCGCGGGAGAGGGGATTTAGGGGTGAGGTTTCTGTTGCTACATCACTCCAACAAGGCACTACTGGCAAAAATCCTCCCTTGAAACAGGAAGGATCCGGATCGAGTACCCTTTCCACCGGGGGAAGGATGGCCACCGACCGCCACTGGTCTTGAGCGACTTCACAGACACCCAAGTAAAAAGGGTTAACAGTGACTTCCGTCAATGGTCCTTCACTGGGTTGATGATCCTCTTCATTCGGATCCGAACCACGTCAATAGATTCCTCCCGGGATGGGAACAAGGTCCATGAAAACTCCTGATCCGAGATCTTCTCGTAATGCAGTGGTTTGCCTGGACTGACGTTCGCTCACCTTGCCGTATGCATCCAATAAAACCACCTCGAAATGAATGGAGGGAGCCTCTTGCCCGGGAATGGGAGAAACAGGAGCCTCATTTGATCGGGCTGGCGCAGGTTCTCCAACCTCGCTGTGTGCGAACTCCTGACTGGCGGGTGATTGTGGTTCGAGATCAGGGGAGGGTAGGCCAGGTATTGGTCGATCCCAATGAGAACTGCTGTTTTCGAATTGGCATCTGCGGAAGGCGGGAGTGCCAAAATCGTGCTATACATGAGAAAAAGGATTGTGGTGCTTCGGGAAAGAGTCATTTTCTGTTTCCTCCCCGTTCAAATGAGGTCTATGGAATTTCGTCCTCCAGTAAATACCCCAGTTTCAAGTGTTTTTTGGTCCACAGACTGATCACCGGGAAAATTTGCCTTGGTTTTCTCCCAGTATTAGGACAGAATTACGAGGGAGGATCTATGCGAGTGGAGGATAGCTCAACTCTAAGATAGATGCGGCTTTCTTTGCGGACCTGGATCCTGCTAATCAATGAAGGAGGATCTTTACCGATGGAACAATGCATAATCAGAGGGTTTCGGGTTGGTCTGACTTGTTTGTTCATTTTCCTTATGGTGAGCAGTATGGGGCCAGTTTTCGCTCAAGGAGCTGGCCGTGGGGGTCCCCAGATGGATCCTAAGGACAGAGAGGCAGTCTGGAGCCTGGAAGCAAAGACAGTGGCAACTGAGCTGGGTCTGGATGCGGAAAAAAGTGAAAAGCTCCACGCTGCTTACAAGGTTTCGCGCGAGCGGCTTCAGAAAGCGGTTGAAGCGATTCCCACGGGAGAGTCCAATGACTTTCGTGCACGCTATGAGTCTCGGCGCAAGGCCCGCCTGGCTGAAAATGACACCTTCGCCAAAGACCTGGCAGCCTTCCTTGATGAAGCCCAGGCCAAGAAGGCAGTGGAGCAGCTGACAGTCTTCTTTGGAAGGGGAGATATGACTGTCAAGTCGCTTTCTGACATCGTCACCAATCCGGAAACCCTGCTGAAGGCCATGAAGGTTCTCAATGCCCATCTCATCAAACTTGACAAGGAAATCGCAGGATCGATGGTGGAGGGGGTAGGTGTCGCTGAGGAACGCAGAGACCAGAGGAGCAAAATGGTCGAGGAACTGAATACTGAAATGGCGAAAATATTGAGTGAGGAAGAAATGACCAAGTGGAAGGAATCGACGGCCGACAGGAGGCCAGGAAGAAACCGGTAGAAAGAACTGAATCATCGAATGAGGTAGAGGTGACTTGATGGTCTCTGTAAGGAGGCTGTCAGGCCGTTCATTTGTCTTGTTTGTGTAGTTGGCGGAAAGATTTTTCACAATCTGCGTAATGAGGGGGATAGCGTGATAACCATGGATAAGGCCGGAAGCCTTGGAAATCCAAATTTGGAAATGAATATCCAGACTGCTGCAGAAGGGGATTCAGGCCTGACAAAAGCTTTGCGTAAGCTCCTTCTTCGCCGGGGTGCCAGTCTCGTTGGATTTGGTGATGTTGCTAGGCTGGAGGGTGCTCCTGAAATTCAACAACCCAGGCGTTATCTACCGGATGCCACGACCCTGATTTCGATCGCTATACACATCAACGAGGGGTGCTGTGATCATGTGGCACAAAAAGAGGTTGTGACCTGGCATTCTTTTCAGATTTTTACCCTTGGGATTGTCAACCCCAGCCTGGATCGCCTTGCCCTCGAGGCATCCACGTTTTTGGAAGACCGCGGATACATCGCCTACCCGTTTCCCGCAAACTCTCCCCACGATATCCGTCCGTCACCGGAATACCCGGGTGGCCCGGGCGACATTTCTCACAAGCACGCCGCCGTGGCTTGCGGACTGGGTGAATTGGGGTGGCACACAATGCTGTTGACTCCCCAATTCGGGACACGACAGAAACTCACGACCCTACTGACCACAGCCCCATTGGTCCCGGATCCGATGAGGGAGCAGGGATTTCTCTGCAATCCGGAAATGTGTGGATTCCAATGTGCGGAGGCTTGTCCCACTCATGCGATTCCAAAAAAACGGACAGAAAAGACAACAACAAGAATCAGAATGGATGGTGTACACCTTGAGTATGGAAAGCTGGTTGGATGGCGGTGCCGCTGGGGCTGTAGTGGCATGTTAACAAGTACAGGGGGATACAAGAACATTCCCATTCCCAATGAAGAGCCGACAGAAGACGAATTGCTCAAGTACAAAGCACAGATGGATCCCTGGCAGCTCCGTGAAAATTCCAAGTCCTATGCGGGACTGGTGCCCTATTGCGGAAAATGCCTGTGTGTCTGTCCGGTGAAACGAGGGGAGCAACCATTTGGATAGAAGGAGAAATCGTTCGAGGAAATCCGTGGCGGCACCCGCTTCAAACTCACTGATCCGACAGTCACACCTGTGTTAACCGGAAGGGCACGTGTGTGGCGTCTACCCGATGGAACCCCATGGCCTGAATGGACTGAAACAAGGGATCCCCATTAAGTGATCTGGTAACCTGTTTTGATTGGAAACTGGCTCTGGCGGAGAGGGGGGGATTCGAACCCCCGAAGGACTCACGCCCTTGCTCGCTTTCGAGGCGAGTGCCTTCAACCACTCGGCCACCTCTCCGGGGTTGTTCACGGTGAATCAGGAACAGCCTTACCATACCAGAACCGTGCACCTGCTTCCAGAACTGTACCCATCTGGCTGTGATCCATCAGCAGGTTAGAGTTGATCCTGTGTTTCTCCCGATCTGATTCAGTCATGGAAAAACATGCTTTAAGAATGCATAAAATAGTCCTATATTAAAGATCAAAGATTCTTCCACAGCAGAAAGGAGATCTCGAAGGATGAGACCGGCTAGACTCCTCCTCACACTCTGCTGGTTCCTCTGCTCAGCCCTTCCCCATGCCTTTGCCTCAAGTCACAGCGATGCTCCACTCATCAAACTCGATCCGGCTTCGGACAACACCGACCTTTATGCTTTCCTGAGCTATGAACCTGGAAGAGAAAACCATGTCACCCTGATCGCCAACTTCCTGCCGTTTCAGACCCCCGAAGGAGGGCCAGTTTTCTATAACCTGAATCCGGATGCCAGGTACCGGATCCATATCGACAACAATGGCGATGCGATCGAAGACAAGACCTTTGAGTTTTCCTTTCAAACGATCCAGCGGGATATCCAAGTCCCGATCAATGGAATCCCGGTTTCCGTCCCCATTCTGAACACGGGCGCTATATCACCGTTTTCGACTGGAAACTTAAGCCTGGAGCAAACTTTCCGAGTGGGTCTTATACATGGTTCCATCGAGACCATCTCTCCAACTCTCGAGTATTTGACCAACGCTGGTAATGGGACAGGGGTTTTCAGAAAACCGGTCGATAACATCGGGACCAAATCGATAGCCAATTACCACACCTATTCCCAAGCTTTTATCCATGCCATGAATCTTCCTGGTGGAAGGGGTACTGGGCGGGTTTTTGTGGGACAAAGGGATGATCCATTTTATGTCGATCTGGGGGGGGTGTTCGATCTCCTACACATTTCCAATCCCACTGGTGAGCCTGTTCAGGGACAGGATGATCTTGATGGGAAAAGCATCACCTGCATGGCGATCGAAGTACCAGTCCAGTTCCTGGTTCAGGAAGGCAACCCAGTCATCGGGGTCTGGACCTCCGTGGTTGTTCCGGCTCGGGGCCGGGGTCCCGACACAAACCAGGATGGGATTGTAGACTCCAAGGATCTGATCAATGTGGCTGGCAGTTACCTCCAGCCTGTGACTCGTACCATCAATACATTCACACAGGTGTCCCGTCTGGGAAATCCACTCGTGAACGAACTGATCATTGGGATGAAAGACAAAGACCGCTTTAATGCCTCTCGTCCGAAACATGATGCTCAGTTCCAAAAATACTTCACGAATCCGGTCTTGCCGTTCCACATAGGATTTCTGACGAGTCAACAACCGCCAAATCTGTTTCCACGTGTTGATTTTATGGAATTCTTCCTTCAAGGGATTCCGGAGGTTGTTGGAAACCCTCATGGTCCATTGGCCGATCTCTTGCGCCTGAATACATCGATTACTCCCACGCCGCGTGAATCCCAAGATCCTCTCGGTATCTTTGGTGGAGATCCCGCTGGGTTTCCCAATGGGAGAAGACCTGGAGATGATGTGGTGGATATCGTCCTGCGTGTGGCAATGGGATCAAGGCTTCCGTTATCCCAGGCGCCTGCCGGTCAACTTACCTGGACGGATGGAGTCAGACAGATTGCGGGAAATTTCGATAACGCCTTTCCATACCTGACAGATCCCAAAGCGGGAGAGGATTAGCGATGTGGAATGACTACTTCTCACTGCGGTTGAGTTGTGGGCTCTCCATGATCCTGCTCGCATTGGTTGGTAGTCATAGTTCAGCGCATGACTTCTGGATCGAGCCATCAACATTTTCACCACGGACAGGAAGCGTGGTGGGAATCAGGCTGTGGAACGGTCAAGGTCTGGCGGGAGAGCCGTTCCCTCGCAGATTCCGTCACATTTCCCGATTCGATGTGACCTGTTCAGACCGAACCCAGGAGGTTCAGGGACTTGAAGGAGCGGATCCCGCAGGCCTCCATGAAGCCGAGCGAGGCGGAGATGCCGCCCTGCGCCGC
>CAYZUX010000189.1:0-11604 GCA_964481775.1 uncultured bacterium
TTCCCGGTATATCCAGTTCCGCGCGGAACAGATGTCTCCTCATTCTTTTGGACTCTTGGCCAGGAGAATGCGATTGCCACCGGCCATATCCGGCAGGCTGGAGCGAAAGAACGTTTGATGGAGGAATTTCAGTACCTCAAGCAGACTCAGTGGCCCACCATCTGGCTGATCCTGTGGGATGTGAGGAAACGTCTGGGGCTCCCACCCGGGACCCTTCGCCCCACAGCTGAATGGATTGGCTCCTCTCTCTTCGCGCACCTTCTGGGACTGACTCGGATAGATCCTTTCCATGAAGGCATCCCATTCCACCCGGAGATTTGGAAAAGCCCGGATGATGGCATTGATGTGGATTGCCCGTTGCATTGGGAAAGAGAGGTGATATCGGCCCTGGTTGCATTGTTGGGGAAGGGGCGTTGTGGTTACGCATTCCCAGACATACCCAGAAGGGACAACCTGGTCCCCAGTGGCTATCTTCTCCTTTCAAAATGGGAAGATTTGGAATTACCAGGAGATCCACCGGACAAGGTTCCCCCACTCCCCCCCTTCCTGGCTCAACCAGAGGAATTATCCTCTGAGGAGACAGCTCCATCATTGATTGTCTCCGGGATCAATCTCGAGCAGGTGTTTGCGCCTGCCCCCGGGGGGTACCCGGCTTTGGATACAACCTTCAGAGATGCCCTTTCGATTGGAATGCTGGGATTACGGCTGCTTGTTTCGAATGCACAGACACTGGCCAGTGCTCAGCTCTACCGGGGAACCACGCCTGCATCACCCAAACCAGAGGAATCCAGGGAGTCCATTACCAGGTGGATCGAGCAACATCGCGGAGAAGCTTTTCATGACCGCGGGTATGCTGATGATGCAGGCAGGATGGACCTTCTTGCTCTTTCATCCTCTCTGCTTCGTCTACTGACACTTCCGGGTTCGACTGGATACCGTCCTCTTCTATGGAAATGGATTTATACCACTTCTCCGGCCTTTATCGGTGAATTGGCGGATCTACTCGCTTTGGCCTGGCATTGGACCTTCTGGAGCCAGCGTGAGGATTTGCGTCTGATCGCCGCCCAACGGGAGCATCCACTCCGTTCCGAGGGGGGGGTACCACCCTGGTGGGAAGCCTGGACCAGAGCGGCCGATGGGGGAGGACTCGATTCCAGACTCCGTGGAGCTTTCGGAGCCGCCCTGGAGAAAGCGACCTCCGGAACTGGAGGTTGGCTCCTTTACCGTGAGCAGATCCATCAAGTGGGATTTGAGGCCCTGCGGCTTTCATCGCATGAGATGGACTCCTGGCTCTGCCTGGATAACGTGAATCCACGACTGGATCCTGCTGATGAGAGTCTCCAAAGGATCTGGGACCCAAATTCCCGAGAAGTGATGATTGATTTCCTCGGGAATCCAAATCCTCTCCCGACCAGGCTTGAGTTTTTGAGGAAAGCCGAACACCTGCTGGCCATGGCCGATGCCTTTGCCCAGGATCCCGCTGCGGTGGCGACGATCCTGTCTTACCTTTGCCCAGATGAGACCGAGGATCGCCGTGAGGTGTATAGTCTTTTGAAAGCACTTGGAACAAAGATCGAACATCCCCGTGCTGTCCCGGGTGGGCGATTTGATTTCTCTCCCTCCAAAGACAAGCTTCGTTTGGGTACACAGGTCATTTTTGGAGTGGGTCCCCAGATCTCTGCTGATCTTGAGGCACCTTATCCCGGTGATCCCGGGAAGGTTGATCTCCGGAATCTGTTCCGATCTCCACAATCTGTTCCGCGGATCTCATGGGAGGAGTGGCTCAAATCCTGGCCGGAACACCGCTTGAGCTGGAACCTCCTTTCCCAAATGATCCGTCTGGGTGTTTTCGAGCCTTTCGGCAAGGAGGTGGAAGTGCTCCTGGGCGAGGCACGAGAACGCTACCGCTCACTTCGTTTTCAGGGTGGTGGGGCCGCCCAACAAACCTTCTTTTCTGTCCAACCGGAACCTCCATGCCCTGTCGAAACACTCCTTTCCGGATCCGGAGAGGCCCGTTTTTCTGATCGGCAGGTGGAAATCAGTCTCCTTCGCATGGGAATCACGCAGAATCCTCTGGCATGTTTTGGGGATTGGTTTTCAAGTGAATGGTTTGAGAGACCTGTATCTGAGAAACCGGATTTTCTTCAGATGGGTTGGATTCATGAGCTGGATGTCTTCGCTTGGGTGGGCGAACCAGCACCGGATGGGTGTACGCAACCTCCCTGGGTGTCTTTTCTACTTTTTAACCATGAGAGTGTGTCAAGAATAGTTGATGAGACTGGCAAGGTCATCGATCTGATTCCGATGCCGCTTCCTGATCCTCTTCGGTTGGATGGTCACCGTGTGCACATCAAAGAACCTTTTCCTCTGTTGTGTGAGGTGTATTCACGGCCTTTCACCGGGCAGGGGCTTCCACAGTATCTGATCAAGGAATGCGAGGTGCCACACTTACTGGAACATGCCGGCCTGTCCTGGAGCGAGATCCATGTGAGCCTGGAGGATTCCTCATCAGATCTTCTTGAAAGGATCTCACTCCTGTTGCGTTGGTTCTCCAACGGTCCAAAGGGAGTTCCATTGAGTTTTCAGAATGGTGCCTCGGTGCTTAAACGGTCTGGAGTACGGCGATTGATTTCACGTTTGGGATCTCCCCGGGTAGCCCCCTCCAGGGTGCTGATCAGCCGGTTGAAGAGTCTGCGTGGAGTCAGTTCAGTTGAAGTAATTCATCAGCAGAGGGATTTGTTTGTGAGTTGAGAGCCTGAGAGAGGTTTATCCCTTCGTGTACTTCCACTTCCGGTACTGATAGGCCCCCGTGAAGGCAAAACGGGACAACACCTCCCCTCCATAAAACTGGCATCGGGTGAAGAAACCGGCATCGGGTAACCAGGGGCCCTGCCAGGCTTGAAGATCTGGTTCTGTTCCGCCAGTTTCAATTTCTGCGTAAAGAATGTCTGTCTTCTCACTGTCTGCCTCTGTGACTGTCTGGCCTCTTGTGACAATCCTTGAACCTCCTGCGAACGAGCAATCGATAAAACCACCCAGGATGGGTCTGGAAACAGGTCCCGCTCCACAATAATTCGAGAAAAGAACTGGAGTACCAAGTGCTTTTGAGATTTTCTCTGGCAGTCGCCGGGTGCAGCCATAGTGGATCTCCCGGAATCGTTGACTCACAGGGAGACCTCTTAGCTTTCTGAAATCAGGCCATGCTGCACACACCGCGACGAGATCCACCCTTTCCCTGAGATAACAATCCCAAGGGGTTCGATAGACCATATCCGCGCAAATCCCCAATCCGATACGCCCGATTTCGGTCTCGATTATGCCTGGCTCGTGGCCTGCTTTCCAACAGCTGTTCTCGACTGTAGAGATGTGGTTCTTGCGGTAATGTCCTCGCCAACCGGTGGAATCGGCGACCGCGAAGATGTTATAGAGATCTCGACCTTCCCGCTCAACCATTCCGGCTATGACTACCATAGCAAGCCTGCGAGCTTCCGAACTCAACCATTCGGTCAAAGGTCCTGGAACAGGTTCCGCGACCTGATAGTTGTGTGGGCTGACGTCATAGCCGGTGAGCGAGACCTCAGGCAAGACCGCGATCGTGGCGTTTTGTTCCGCGGCCTGTGCGAGGAGGCCGGATAGGCCCAGTAGCCTCTCTTCGCCTCTAAGCCAATCCGCGGAAAGTTGGATGACTGCGGCCGTCAGCATGGTTCTTGCCCACTTGTGTAGCCATCGGAACTGGCTTGGTTTACCATGTCTGACGCGATTATGTCCTCCACCATCATTACCCTCCAGGATGTTCGCAGAACTTACACCATTGGTGAAACCGCGGTCGAGGTTCTTAAGGATATCGACCTGGCTGTCTCCACTGGGGAGTCAGTTGCCATCCGCGGAGTTTCCGGCTCGGGGAAATCCACCTTGCTGAATATCCTAGGCGCTATCGACCGTCCCACCGGGGGGACAGTCGAAGTCTGCGGTGAACGTCTCGATCTCCAGAACAATGCAGGTTACACCCGTTTCCGCCGCGAGAAAGTAGGCTTTATTTTCCAGTTCTTCAACCTGATGCCGACTCTGACCGCCCTTGAAAATGTGATGATGGGACCGGAATCGGCGGGCATGACAAAGCGTGTGGCACGTGCCAAAGCTGAGGAATACCTCGCTGCGGTGGATCTGACCGATAAAGCCTGGAAATACCCTGAGCAGCTTTCTGGTGGCGAACAGCAGCGTGTTGCCATCGCACGTGCCCTCGCCAAGGAACCACCCCTGGTCCTTGCGGATGAACCCACCGGGAGTCTGGATGAGGAAACAGCCATCCGGGTGATCCAGCTTCTTGATCAACTCCGTTTGGAAAGACAACTGACCTTTGTGTTGGTGACTCACAATCCGGAGCTATCCAACCATACCGACCGGACCTTGTATCTTCATAATGGACGTGTCTCTGAAATCTGATCAAGCGAGCCCGGAACGATGAGTCTATTGACTGCGTCAGTCTTACGAAGCGCCTGGCGGATGCGCTTCCGGCTGCTTGCTCTCTGTCTTGTGGCGGCAGCTGGTTTCGGCGTTTACGTGGGAGTTTATTCGGCCATCGACAGCCTTCTGGCGGAACGTGACCGTGCCTTCAGTGAAGGCAACCTCGCAGACCTGGAGTTCCGTTTCGCCCCGGAAGACCTCCAGCGGGTTCCAGATTTCTCGGGAATGGAGGGAGTGGGTGTCACCGAAAACCGTCTGGTCTTCCCCGGGCAGCTCCAGTTTCCCGCAGCCCCTCCGCTTTTCGCCATGCTGGTTACCTCCGAGCCGGAGAAAGGGGGAAATCTCAATCGGATCCGGATTCTCGAAGGGAATGGACTCGATCCAAGCCGGCCGGAAGAGGTAGTCATCGACCGCAATCTGGCCCTTTTCCATCACCTGAAGCCGGGTGATTCCCTTAAGTTGGTTATGGCCGATGAAACCTATGATCTCCGGGTAGCTGGAATCGGCCTTTCTGCCGAATTCCTTCTGGCCCCCGCCAATCCACGCATCTTCATTCCTTCCAAAGGTTCGCTGGGAATTGTGTATGGGATCCCGAAGCTGGTGCAGGATCGTGTCGGGATCCCCTTGTCCAATAGTCTGTTGGTGAAATTCAAGCCCGGAGTCAACACGGAAGATGTCCAAAATGCGATCCAGTCGGAACTGGGAAGGGACCTCTTGCTCGATCAGGTGATCCCTGCCTCCGAGCAGTTTGGCAGCCGGTTTCTTGAATTGAGCCTGAATGCCTTTAGAGTTTGCCTTCCCGCGATGGTGATTGTTTTCGATCTGACTGCCTTCCTCGTCACCCTCTTTTTGATTTTCCAATGGGTGGCTCAGGAACGGCGTGAGATCGGAACCCTCATGGCGATGGGATATGGCAAGCTCCCGATTGGACTGGCTTTCCTTGCGCCGATCCTGTGTATCCTGTTGGGGGCCATTCTTGCCGGATTCTTTGTGGCCTGGACTGCTGCTTCGCTTTTCTCAGCCAATTATGCCCGTTCGATAGGTTTTCCGATTCCAGAGGTCTCGTTGGGGCTCACTCATATTCTCTACGGTGCCTCAGGGGTGGGAGTGGTGCTCCTGGCGGCAGCTGCATGGCCGTTGACCTGGCTGCTCACTCTGACACCACTCGAAGCGGTACGTGACATTGAAAGGGGAGGTGGGGATCACCTGGGACTGGTGGGGCGGTTTCTGGCCTGGCTGCCGGGAAGAGTCTGGATCCGTTATGGGGCTCGGAACCTGGTAAGAAACAAACCTCTTTCCGGGATGACGATCCTTGCTGTAGGTCTGGGGTTGGGGGTGACCATCTCTTTTTTCATTAATCTCACATCGAATGCCACAACAGCGGTCCGCATGACCGAAGGTGATCCCTGGGATGCCATCCTCGAGCTCTTTTCACCTGTCGAAACTGGAGATGCAGCCCAATTCGAAGCCTTGGAGGGAGTTCGTCAGGCGGTTCCCATCTGTAAGTTCACTGCGCAGCTGGAGGGACCGGCGGGGAAGGGAACCATCGCGGTGGGAGGTGTTCCTCCCGGATCGGGAGTTCGCAATCCTCAAATCCTTGAGGGACGTCCGCTGCAGGAAGGGGATTCGGATTCGGTGATTTTGGAAAGGAATCTTGCACGGCAGTGTGGAGTGAAGGTTGGGGATCAGGCCGTGATCCGTTATTTTGGCAAGGATTCTCCGGTTAAAGTTGTGGGGATCCTGTCGGGAGCATTGCCGGGTGAAGCCTATGCACCGCTTTCTCTTGCCCAGGATATCCTTGGCATGGGAGACATGTGCATGGCCTTTTTCCTGATTCTGGATGGAGACCATGAAATTGTCCGGCAGAAATTGCTTGAGCAGGGCAATGTAGCCCAGGTGACCCTCAAATCTGAAATTGTAGCCAAGGTTCTGGAGACCACCGGTGAAAAGATCGGGATCATCCGCATCGGTGCGGCTTTCAGTGTTTTTATTGCTCTTCTCTTTATCTTCTGTAGTGTCTCCTTCACGGTACTCAAACGGAAACCGGAGTATGTCATGTTGCGAATTCTGGGGTTCAGTAATGTCACGGTGGCCTTGACGATCATTGTGGAGGTTCTGGTTCTGGGAACCTTGGCGGTCCTTTTGGCAGTGCCAACGGGATATGGGACAGCCTCATTTCTTAATAGTAAAGTCTCCGAGGCCTGGTTTTCCGTGACCCTCGTAGCTGAACCGGGTGATTTCCTGCGGACTCTCGTGCCCGGTTTTCTTTTGATGCCGATTGCGGCGATCCCTGCCATCCGTCAGGTTCTGCGTGAGCCATTAGACAAGAGCCTGCGTGAAAGACGTTGTGGCTGACAGCAGCTGGCTTTGGTTTTACCATCAATCCATGCCTCCCATTCATAAAATTGCCCGTTGGAATCTGTTGGTTTTTCTGATGCTATTGCCTGTGGCCTTTCCTGCTGTTTGTGAGGAGCCGGCAAAACCCCAGCCTTCTCCAGACCTCCTTTTTCATGATGCCTTCTGTTGCGGGAATCTGGATAAATGGAAACGCTGGACAGGTGAATTTCCTCTCGATCTCTACAATCACCCCGGTACAGTGACTTTCAAGAATCCCCTCGACTTTGAGTCATCGGCGGGTATCGCCTCGGGACCACTCCGCTCACAGGACTATGAATTCCGGATCGAAATGTTGCGTTGGCCGCTGCATCGTGTGGATGTGTGCGTGGTGGTTCGTGCCAGCACAGGCGAGGAAACCTACTCCGGATACCGTCTAAGGATTGCTGGTGAAAAAGCCTGGCTGGAAAAGCATTCCGGGGAGGGGAGTTGGCGTAGTTTTTCTCTCCAGAGTGGGCCGGTAAAGGTCAAAGCCGATCAATTCAACAAGGTCTGGATCCAGGTTTTTGGCCAATCACCAGTCAAAGTCCGTGCCAAGATCTGGGCTCAAGTCGAGAAGGAACCGGATGCATTTCAGATGGAGATCGTCGATAACGAACCCTCAGCGTTTGGTGAGGGGCCTTTGGGTGCGGCGCTCTGGTACAAGGTGGCCGGTGAGTGGCTGGAACCTTATGAATCTGCCGATGCAGTGACCGTGAAAGCCCTGAAAGAGGGCTGGTAGGTCTGTCCTCCTCATGCTTTCGCGCCCGCTCTCGGCTTCCTTCCAAAATGTCCTGCAGGCATCGATCCTCTTGGTTCTCTTGTGCTTTCTACCTTTCATCGGGATCCTTGGAGCCTGGTACTTCTGGGGACCTTTTTGCTTTTTGATAGCCACCTTCGCTCTGGGTTTGTGGGTGCTTCCAGGAGCCGCACTCTCCTGGAAAATGTCCTGGCCGCCACTTGCTTTGGGGGTCTGGGTGCTTTTCGAAGTTTTACGTGCTCCCGAATGGGACCGCAGTTTTGGACTCCTGATGGTCTGGAGCTGTGCGGTGGTGCTTGGTCTTGTAGCTCATGGGGTCAGCCGCCAAATCCCAAGTTTCCCATGGGCATTCTGTCTCCTGCTCTGGGGCCTCTCCACCGTGATCTCAGTGATGAACCCGATTTGGACTGTTCCAGTGGAGTTCATGGAGGAAAGTATCCAGGATTTGATGTACAACGAGGATTATAAACAAGCTATCCTTCATGCCGCCTCGCAGTCACGCTTTCATTTCCCTTTTGGTAATCCAATCGACCTGGGCGTCTTTTTAAGTCTCTCTTTACTCAGCTTCCCCGTTCTTCTGGACAGAGCCTGGGGTTCCTTGTCAGCACGAGTTTTTGTGATGGGGGTTTTAGTTTCGGCGGGAGTCCAGGCTTATATCCTGTTGGGCACTCGCTCACGGACCTCCCTGGTTGGTTTACTGGCGGGTGTGTGTGTCTGGCTGCTTTGGAAGGGGAAAGGAGGTGCAAAGATTGTTTGGATTGGCATTTTGGTTTTTGGACTTGGGTTAGCCGTCCTCTGTCTCTCACCCACCGGCAGGGAGATGCTCACACGGACCGAGACTGTCCATGCCCGCTTGATCTTCTGGGATGCGGGAGTTCGCATGGCCCGGGAGAATCCAGTGCTTGGCTTGGGGATTGGGGGTTACGGTTCACACTACCCCAGGTTCCGTGAGCTGACCCCTCATCAGACCATCTACGCGCACAACCTGTTGATCGAAGCGATGGCCGATATGGGGGCTATCGGTTTGGGATTGCTGTTGACCGTGCTTTTGCCATTCGCCTGGCGAATGTATTCGCTACTCCGGTCCGCGGACAGACTTACTACCTGGTGTATCAGCGCTCTGGTCAGTTTTTTTGTTTCGACTCTTCTGGGTTTCCACCAGAACATGTTTTACCTCATCGGATATGTGGGTGTGATCCTGGGGATGACTGGACTTAAGAGTAGCGAATTCATTCACTGTGCTGGTGGAGGTTCAAGGCGAATGAATTCGCTACTCCGTCAATGTTGCATGGTGGTAGCGTTAATGGCGGTGGGGATTCCCTGCGCCTTTCGTGAGGCTGGAAAGTCCTGTTTCGAGAAAGCCACCATGCTCTTCGAAACCCGGAGAGATGTCCTGGAAACTCGTCGGCTTCTGGAAAAGGCGGTTGCTGTCTGGCCTCCACTTGCCGAGGCGCATTCTTACCTTGGGGGATTGATGATGGATACGGGTGACTGGACAGCCGCAGAAAGCAGTATGCGGGCCTCAATCCGCTGGAATCCCACCGCGGGTTTCCTGCATGATGACCTGGCACAGCTCCTTGAACGAATGGGGAGGAAAGAGGAGGCTCTTCAGGAAGTTGAGAAAGCCATCTCCCTGCATCCCGTGAAATACACCTATTACCTCCACCAAAGCCGTTTGCTTTATGACTTGGGCAGGACAGCGGAAGCGGCGAAGGCAAAGGTCCTTGGTGAGTTTCTGGAACAATACGAGCCGCGTTATGAAGAAGCGAGAAAGGCTCAGACTCAGCGGGACAAAGGATGAGGAGACCCCTGTTGGTCCTCTTCCTTGCTTGGGTAGCGGGCCTTCTCCTGGGGGATCTTTTTCACAACATCGCCCCTGTAATCCTCTTTACCGTTACTGTGGTGATAATCCTATTCGGTATCGTTCTCTCGGGAAAATGCTCCACCAAGCAGGGAATTCTCCAGTTGCTTGCTTTGATCATGCTGGTACTTGGATTTCTGCGTCATTCCCTGGCCGAACAGGCCTTCCAGCGAAAACTTGATCAAGTCGCCACCATCCAACCCACCTATCCCGCTTATATTCGAGGCGTGCTTTTCTCCCAGTTCCAACAGGCCAGTGTGGGACGCTGGTCAGCTTGTGTCACGCAGCCCAGTTTGTGGGATGGCAAGACCTGGCAGCAGCTTCCCGGCCCGATTGAAATCAACTCAGCCACCCAAAGCCAGCCAAGAGGCCAGGCGGGCCAGAAGGTTGAGTTCTCAGGCCGCTGGAAAGATGTTGAGGGAGCTGCCTCTCCGGGGAAAAGGAATATCCGTGAATGGCGTCAATCCACTGGTGTGGTCGGAACACTTAAGGTCAAGGGTTCACCAACCAGCCTGGAGGAGCCTCAGGAACTCTCTTTCCTCTTCTCTGTCATCCGTACCCGCGACCATTGGCGCGCCAGGGTCCGCGAATGGATGCTTTCTCATCTTCACGGTGCCCGCGGAGGACTCGCTCTCGCCATGACCACTGGAGAAAGGGGGTATCTGGAGGAGGATGTCCGGAGGAACCTGCTTGAATCCGGACTATACCATCTCACCGCCATATCCGGTTTGAATGTCACCATTGTCCTGCTTACTTTACCCTTGTTCCTGAAGCTGGTGGGTATACGCAGGCGTTGGCGTGCCTTGCTGGGAATCCCCTTGGCATTGCTCCTTCTGGGACTGACCGGCGCTCAGGTTTCGGTGTTGCGAGCGACTATCATGGGGATCACCTTGATGCTTGCGCTCTTCATGGATCATCTCAGCGAGGCCCTCAACTCCCTGGCCGCGGCTGGTTTGATGATCCTGGTGATCTACCCCTCCGAAATTCACCAGCCCGGTTTCCTTCTCTCTTTCGTGACTGTTGCTGCGCTGGTACTGGGAGGAATGCCGGACTTCTTCCGCCCTTTCCGGATCGAACTCCGGATTCAGAGATGGATCAAACCGGGGATCATGGTCCATTCTTTTTTGAATGCCATGGCCTGGGTGGGAACCGGGCTCTGGGCCAGCCTGGTTGCCACACTTGCGGTGGCTCCCATCAGTGCCTGGTTCTTCCACACAGTGGCCTGGAAAGCCCTTCTTGCGAACCTTGTGGCGATTCCGGTTGCTGAAATGATCACAGTACTCGGTGTTCTCGCGGCGTTTGGTCTTGCCTTTATTCCCGGTGTGGGGGCGGTCCTGATCTGGCCACTTTCTTTTTTTTCCAACCTCTTGCTTGAGATCCTCCAATGGGTCTCCGGATGGCCGTTTGGTTTTGAGGTGGTTTTATCTCCCGATCCGGTAACCATCTCCCTTCTGCTTGCGGTGGGGCTGGTGTTGATGCTGCCGTTGGAGTGGTTCAGACCTCCTTTCCTGAGCCGGAGGGTGACCGCGCTTCTCCTGCTGGCTTGCCTTTCCTGGTGGCCGCTGCTTCCAGAGTCCAGAATGTTCCGTATCCATTTTCTGGATGTGGGACAGGGAGATGCCTGTCTCCTTCAGTTTCCACGTGGTGAAACTCTGCTTGTGGATACTGGTCCTCCATCTCCGGGTTTACCCAACCAGCTGGGAGTGGTGACAAATACACTCCTCTCGATGGGTATCAGTCATCTTGACGGCGTGGTACTCACCCATCCCGAGGCGGATCACATGGGCGGACTTCCCCAGCTCCTGAAGACTGTCTCGATCGGCAAGCTGATTGCCACAGGGGATACGAACGAGAGTCCCTCTTTTCAGAATTTTTTGGATCTCTTGGGTGATTGCCAATTACCCACCGAGAGATTGTTGGCGGGGGATCACCTGGCCGGGATCAGTGATGCCACTGTCACAGCATTGTACCCAGGGATCGATGAGATCGGCCATCCCTTCAGGACTCGCAACGAATGCTCGCTGGTCCTGCTTGTGGAACAGGCTGGTTTGGCAGTCCTCCTTCCCGGCGATATTTCCGCTGATGTGGAACGCGATATTTCCGGGCAGTATCCTGCATTGAGATGTGACATCCTCAAGGTGCCTCA
>CAYZUX010000190.1:0-11541 GCA_964481775.1 uncultured bacterium
GAAGGGATCCATCCTTATGGAAAGATCTGCGCGATCGCCGATGTGTTTGATGCCATCACAACGGTTCGATCTTACCGGGAACCGCTCAGTACTTTTGAGGCGCTCAAGGTGATGCGCGATGAGATGGGAAACCATTTCGACTGGGACTTCTTCGATCAGTTCGTGATCCTGTTCAAGCAGGATGATCCATAATCTATCACCCGTTTCACTCTCCTGTCCTTTTGTGCCAAGATGGAGTGCTCGGTTGAGCATCTCAATTGGAAAGGAGTACCCGATGTCTGGTTTGTATTTGCCCCGATGGTGTGGGCAGGCTTTGGTAGTGTTGTTTACCGGATTGGCTCTGGTGAGTGGTGCTGATGCGAAGGATCCTTCAATAGTCCCTCCGGAGAAGAATGCAGAGGGTTGGATTGCGCTTTTCAATGGTAAAGACACCTCCGGGTGGGAAGTGATCGGACCGACCGCGGAGTGGACTGTCAAAGATGGAATTTTGCAGAATGTGGGCAGCGGTGGAGGATGGCTTGGCACTTACGCCACTTTCGGGGATTTTGATCTGATCGTGGAATGGCAGGTCTCCAAGGGGGGCAACAGCGGGATCTTCTTCCGTGCCGGAACCGAGGATCAACCCTGGGTGGATGGCTATGAGTCGCAGATCGATGATGATGACGCGAAAAATCCCACGGGGAGTATCTATAACCGTGAGGGGCTGACCGCCAGGAAGGTCCCCGCCCCGGATGAACAATGGAACACCACCGAAATACACGCGGTGGGTCCCAACATCATTGTCAAGGTCAACGGCCAGGAAGTGGTCAGTGGGAAGAATGATGCATTTGCCCATGGACGGATCGGTCTCCAAATGCACGATGACAAGACTACCGTCATGTTCCGCAAGGTCTGGATCCGTCCCCTCGGTCTCAAGTCAATCTTCAATGGGAAGGACTTCGAGGGCTGGAAGATCCGGGTGGTAAAGAATGGCAAAAATCCTCCGGCCGATGTCCGCATCGAGGATGGCGCCATACGTTTCCAGGGTGGCCCCGGTTACACCGAGAGCGCGGGCGAATATGCGGATTTCCACGCAAGGTTCAAAATCAAGACGCTTCCTAAAGGAGACAGCAGCTCTAATAGTGGAGTCTTCGTCAGGGCTCCACGCACTCCGGGTGATGATTTCACGGTATGGCCATTGGGTGTCGAGGCGCAGGTGTTCAACCAGAATGGCGATTTCATCACGGGTGGCTGGTATTTCTTTACGAAGGCATCGGGTGTGTATGCGCAGGACAATGAGTGGTTCTGGATGGATGTCAACGTAGTCGGCAACCGTTACCAGTCTTGGGTGAATGGAATGCCGGCGGCGACCTGGGTGGATGAGAAGGACCGTTTCAAGAGTGGTGTCTTCGCTCTCCAGGCCCATGATCCCAAGAGCGTGATTTATTATGGGGCCGCGGAGGTTGTGAATCTGGCGCCGCATAAGCCGGTACCCAAGATCAACAAGTAATCCATGATCTCAGGAACCGGAGGTTACCTTTCCGCGATCCTCCGCTTGGTCTTGCGGGCAGGAATCCTGTTTGCGGGTGGGCTGGCGGTCTGGCTGGCTTTCAAAGCTCAGGGTTTCTGGTCACCGCTGGAAATCAATGAAAAACAGTGGGAGCCCGGATACCAACTTTATATCCGGGCTCTCCTGGTTTTTGGGATTTTTCTTTTCTTTTCCATTTATATTCCATTCATTTTGAGATGGTGGCGTGGATCGGAATCTTACGCCGATCCGGTCCCCAACTGGCGGATACCATGGTTTCTTGGAATCCTCGGATTTGCTTTTGTCATCTGGCTGGCCCAATCACTTCGTTTCTATGACCTTGAGACTGTTCCTCCTGAGTTGTGGCTTGATGAGGGCATCAATGTCATGGATGCGGAGAAGATCCGGGAAACAGGCCAGCATTCGATCTACCTCCACTCCATGAGCACTCAGCGTACTGCACTGTTCGTGGAGATCCTCGCTCAAACCCTCAATCTGGACTGGCCTAGCCGTGTCTACGCGGTGCGTGGGACCGCCGCGATCCTCGGTTTCATCAATGTGGCACTGTTCTTCCTTCTGGGCTGGAGAATGGTCTCGGCCCAATTCGGATTACTGATTGCTTTCCTGATGGCAACTTCCCATTGGCACCTCAATTACAGCCGTTGGGGAATGGAGCAAATCCTATCCCCGCTTTTCGAAGTAGGGGCCCTGGCTTTCTTCTTTGCGGCTTACTCTCTTGGATCCCTGAGAGAGACTCCATCCAATGAAGGTCATCCGGAAAAGATTCAGAGGTTTTATTCGCTTGGAAAACAATCATTGTCTGTCTTTCTTTATATCCTGGCGGGCCTGTGCCTGGGCGGCGGGATTTATGCCTATTCCAATTTCCGGTTGTTCCTCGTGGGGGTGGCGATCTTTTTTGTTCTACTGCCTTTGAACTGGCTGGGACGATTCCGCCAGGCACCACGCTGGTTCCTATCCGCAGTGGGACTCGGGGTGGTCTCACTGCTCGCTCTGGGACTCGTCTACTACCTGGGACGGAATGCCTATCATACCTTGGATGCCGCCAAGCAATTGCCAGTTGTGAATGGCCGGACTATCGCTCCGGTACAGTTCCTGGTTCAGACAAAAGGGTGGTTTCTCCTTCCCTGCCTGATCGGCTTGTTTGTAGCCTATCTCCTTATATGGCGGATTGTCCGGACAGATTGGTTTGGATTCGGATTGATGGTCGTTGTGGCTGCAGTGGTCCTGATCCCATTTCTTCAGGCCTCACTCCAGGACTGGTATGCCTTTACCAAACGCGCCTCGGAAACATCCGTTTTCAATGGTCCAAACTACATGATTCCTCTGAAACAGGAAGCCACGAGGACCCTGTTAGGGATGCATTGGGTAGGGGATCAGAATGGACGTCACAACCTGACCCTGGCCCCACAGCTGGCTTTGATTCCTGCCGCCATGTCGGTGCTGGGGCTGCTTTATGGACTGATGACCATCTTCCGGCCAGTCTCACGGTTGCTCCTGTTGTGGGTTTTCTTTGGCCTGCTCCCGGGTATGGTGACATGGGAGGCGCCACATGCCTCCCGGATGCTCGATGCCCTTCCACCGCTGCTGATCCTCGCGGCTTTGGCCTGGCGGGAGGTCTATCATGCCATTGCCCGGATACCCTGGATTGGGTATGGGATCGCCGTAATAGCGACTTTAATCGGGTGTGTCGCAGTCTATAAGGATGATTATCGTCTCTATTTCATTGAACGTCCCGCGAGCCGGGAGGTCTATGAGAGTTTTCTCCCGGATGAGGTCTATGCCGCCAAGTATGCGGGCCAGATCCCCAGGGATGTGGCTTTATATGTCGATCCGCAACTCCACTCCAAACACAATTTCTGGTTCTACCAGGGACCTCAGACCAAGGATGATTTCCGCAAAGTATCCAAATTCGATGTCGGGACCATGCCCATTGCCGATATCCCCGCCGCGCAGGCCTGCTTTGTAGTGATGCGTTCGGGCGAAGGCTTGGTGAACTGGCTGGCCGAACTGTATCCGAAGGCGAAGGTAGTGGTTGGACGCTCTCCTTGGGGACAGTTCAACTTCGCTGCGGTTCATGTCACACGAGAACAGGTTCAGGAAACCTATCAGCGGTTCCAGAATGGCCAGCTGCATCTCAAACATGGACTGCTGGCCAAATACTTTGTGGAAAATGAGGTGACTGTTCAACGTGACGTTCCCCGTTTGTTGGATTGGAACCTCCTGGATGCCACCGGAGGCCGTCCACCCACTCGGGTAACCTGGGATGGGTATGTCTGGAAAAAAGAACCTGGGGTCTGGCATTTCGGGACTCACCCACAAAATGTGACTGTGACCATCGGTGGAATCCCCTGGGTTCGTGGACGTGGTGCCGGTTCTCGCGAAGATGGTCAATATGTCACGAAAGATCTCAAGCGTGGATTACATCCGTTCCATGCCGAATACGATCATGGCCCCAGTGTTCGTGTTCCCTATTTTGTCTGGATGATGTGGCGCGCCCCCGGTGCCAACCTGCCCAATGCGACACCCTTTCCATCGGAGTTTTTTTCTCCGGCTCTACAATAAATGGTCATGCCCTACTATTTCGCCAACTTCCTTTATCACCCCGAAAAAGGCTTCTTTCCAGCCTTCCCGGAGGAAGAAGGTTTTCTGCTTCTTGCTGAGCCAAGTCGATCAGCTCGGTGGGCCTTGTACCAATGTGGCGAGCTTCTACCCGACGGAGAGGGTTATACTCAAGTGCCGGAGGAGTTTGAAAAGCTCTTGATGGCCGCTGAGGAATATCCGCCCGCACTTGCCTTGGCACGCGATGAATTCAAAAGGCACCCTCTTCCGGAAGATGTTACACGAGCGGAGTTCGTTGAAGATTATTCGAGGCTGATCCAATCGTTTCTGGACTCGCGGGGAATCGATGGTTTTATTCAAGCGAAAGCTATTAAGGATGAGCTGGGTTACCTGAATCCTGGAGAGATCTATTGGATTGTTCAATATGACCCGGTGGGCTTTATCGACAAAGTGCTGTCTTCTGATGGTGATGTTATTTCGATTTGGCGGTATCACCCAGCAGAAGGGACCGTGAGTTGGGTTTCGGATGACTACCACATCTACCGCAATCCGGCGTCACACTTTGACCTCACTGAATCACAACTCAAAAACCTCACCCCACCATCCGTCTCCCCGCCTCCACCACGAACAGAATCCCAAAAATCCCCAGACCTACACCACACACCCCAATAACTCCCCGGTAAACCCGATCTGTCATCCAGGCGCTCCCCGCTGCAAAGACCCCACTCACCAGACTGTACCAGGCCAGATCACCCAGGATGTGTCCCACATAGAAGATCACCAATCCCCACACTCCCAGCCTCTGTGCCACCAGGATGAGGGATAGACCGATGGTGGCCCACCACAGTGACCAGTAAGGACTGACCGCGGAGAGCACGATTCCATCCAGGATCAAATTGGAACGGCCCGGATTCGTGACCGCCGTGTTCCCCACATTCGTCAAACTCACTTGCGGAAGGCTCCGGATCATGCCGTAAGCCATCCACAGGAGGACTAACCCTCCCGTAAACGCGATACCGGTGAATACCCCATCCCGGGTGAGCACTTGCCCAGGCCCCAGGATGATGGCGATGACCATGGTCAGCTCGAGGAGACTGTGGCCAAGCACGATGAAGGGGCCGGTCAGGAATCCATGCCGGGGAACCTGGGCGATGGTACGGACCAATACAGGACCCGGTGCTACGGCACCCGACAGGGCAATGATGAAAGAGCCGATAAGGATCCCCACATAGGTTGGGTTGTCGAATAAATCCATTATTGCGTTGATGGATGAGGCAGGTTGTCGAGGTGTTTGCGAATGTAGCGGATTTCTTTATACCGATAATCCCAAGCCTCTCCCTCCTTCCGCTCCGGTTTCCATGAGTAAAACAGATACAGCCACCTTGTGCCATCCCACTCAACGACAAAGGGTTCGGGCACATGCGAGGAGGCCATGCCTTCGGGACGGATATGTCCCAGCTCCTTCCACACGATCCCATCAGCGGACTCGGCAAGGGTGATCTGGCGCCTGTCACCCCCCATTTCAGGCGGGTATCCGGTAGCATCCGAGAAGGCCAGGTATTTTCCGTCCACCTTGATTACAGCAGGGTTGGGCCAGTCTCTAAGAAGCGGCTCTTTCTCAGCTCGTATCACTTTCCAGTCCAGAGGATTCAGGAAATCACCACTGTTTTCCGCATTTCCCAGTGACAGAAAGGTTCCCGGATGAAAGTAGTCGAACCACAAACGCCAGCGTCCCTCATCAAAGAGCAGGGAAGGACGGTGGTAGCTCCCATAGTATTCCTCGGGTACCGGGCCGATCTTCCCATCCACCAGTGCCCAACGGTTGGTGAACTCGTCTTTCCAGATCAGGATAGGTCCGGTGCTCTTTTTCCAATGGATTCCATCCGTGGAGGTAGCCCCCATGATGCAGTTGACCAGATAGATCCGGTCTACAGTTTTCTCTCCCTGAGAGGGGGGGGCGGGGTGAGGTTCCGCTCCCTCTCCTTGTGGGAGAGGGTTGGGGTGAGGTACAAAATCGAAGCCCACTGAGGAGTAGGCCATGTGGTAAACCCCATCCTTGAGCACCACTGAGGGATCGCCGCTGGCGGCAGAGTCAAAACGTTCCTTGCCTGGTACAAGGACAGGGACCCATAACTTTGGATTCATTGTGGAATCCCAACTGTTCTCTCCGGTGTAGACCTCCCAGGCCAGGAGATCCTTTGATCTCGCGAAAAAGATTTCATCAGTCTGGGCAGGTTCCTCGACCGCCCACCCAAAGAACCACATCTTGAAGGGATAATCAGTTTCTGGCTCGTGGATGATCTTGGGATTGTAGAGGTTGAAGAAGTTCCACAGGCAGCGGACAGGCGGGGTTTCCCACTCAGAGGTCAAATCATTGAGACGGGGCGATGGTTCCTCCGCTGCACAGAAAGTTGCTGCAACCAGGGAGCCGATCAAGACGAGGGTTTTCATTGAGGCTCCAACGCCTTCATCAGTTCCTCGAAGGTGGTTGTCCAACCCCAGTATTTCTCAATATGCTGGACCACCAGTTCCGTACCCTCTTCATGAGAGACATGCGGCGGGTCTTTGGGGTCATACATGGCATCGGTCAGATCGCGGATCAGGAGACAGTTCATCCCCCACCTGGACATCTGACGCATCCCGAAACTTCTTCCCAGGACACACATATTGGTGTGCACTCCGGTGTAGAGGATATTGGTGATACCCAGGGCCTTCAGGTAGTTGTAAATCGCTCTGCCATCCTGAGAGATAATGTCCTCGGGGCCGATCTCGATGGTGGCGATCTGACGAGTCCAGGCCCGGTATTGGACTGGATTTTCCGTATCACAGCCGCCATCCGAGTCATCGATGGGCAGCGGTGGTTCCTCGACCACTCTCTCAGCGGGAGGATCGACAGGAGGCGCAAGGGCAACCCGTCTGAGTTGTGGATGATCCGCATAGAAAGCCAGAGTTTCCGAGGGGGCATGAACAATCAGGATTCCCCTCTTGCGTGCCAAATTGACCACTGGAGACAGTTTTTGCGCGATCTGCTTGACTCGCTCGGTTGCGCCATCGCACCAATGCTTGTCCCACAGGTCGCAGATCAATAAAGCTGTTCCGGAAAACGGAAGATTCACTTGCCTATGTGTCTCCTCCCATCCTTCACCTTGCTGGATTCTACGACGAAGTGGCAGTCCGAAGGTGCCATCCACTTTCACTCGTTCCATTGAGACTGGAGGAAGCGGTTGGCGTTCGACCTCCCGGTTGGCGGTCCAGAAGAGCGAGTTGACCAGGAGGCGTTTGAAGGTATCGTTCTCGAAATCCTCCACCTTGCCCACACCGATGTAGACCACCCGCCCACCCTTATAAGTCCTTGCCCAGACACACGGCTCCGGTTTCTCATTGGGGACTGAGCCGGTCATCAGGACGGTGCAATCCGGTGCAAGGGGAGAGGTTCGATAAAGGCTGGATAAGGACTGGAACTCCATAATCCCCTGGAGTACCGGGTGATCCTTGGCTTCCGGAACTACGCTTACACGCTGGGTGACATTGCCGGAGAAGTGATTGGCGTAATTTCCACCCAGCACCTCTTTGTCAAATTCCAGGAAGTTCTGGAAACCATGACTGGCGGTCCGTAGCGCCACGATCGGTTTCCCGGAGAGACAGTAACGCTTCACTTGCTCAAGTTGTTCCCCCGTGATCCGCAGCCGTCGTGTATAAAACAGCGCCACATCACAGGTTTCGAGTGCTTCCAACCCCGGGAAATTCTCCCAGTCTCCATTCGCCGAGAGAAAGGTGACCTTGGCGTTGCACTCCCGTTCCAGGAACTCCGAAAAGGGCCTCAAGGATTCATCGGAGTTGTACTCGAACGAGCCCGAAACGATGCAGACCTTCAGCGGAGGTTTATCGAAGGCATGAGAGGTAGTTGCCAGGATCGACAACAGGATGGTTGTGAGGATCAGGTATTCTTTCATGGTAAAAGAGATGGTAATCACATTAAGCGAGATGGCACAGAGGAATCATACCATTTGACGACACCCCCAAAGCATACAGATGAAATCAACCAGCTGGTCCAGGAATTGCCCTCCTGGACCAGCTGGAAATCTGGAATGGAGTGTTTTCACCACGTCATGTTGATCGTGGGTTTCCCTTCGACTCTGAGGATCAGCCTCTTGGCTTTTTCATCGTAGCTGCAATCCTCTTGCCTGACGGGTTGCCCATTTACCGACAGATTGGGATGAGAGGGCAGATGTGAAAACAGGATCCAGTAAGGTTCTCTGGGCCATCCCTCAGCTGTGAAAGACAGGTGGTTTTTCCCGGCAAGGGCCCCGCTCACCGTTCCTGGCACATGCAGAAAGACTCCATTCTCCGGGAATGCCTGGAAGGTATAGAGCGGAGCGGACCAGTAATTCCCAACCGAGGTTCCCAGAAGAGTTCCGGGATTGATGGCGGTCAGGTTGCGTCCCTGAGTCCGCAGGTGCAGAGAATCGGGTAGCAGGCCCCGATAGTCCGGATCGCTCTCCGGCCACAACATTTGAATACCGGAGACAGTGATCCCATCCGCCACCTGTTTCCAGACCGGATTGGGATCGACCTGATTCAGACCATAAAGGGCATGGGCATAAACCAATCCGCACCACTGGACTGGCAGCCCCATCCACACCGGCGCGATCCACCAGGTCGCCCCATACACAGCGATGGTCGAATACAATCCGATCGGTTTCGTGACTGGGGGCACCAGGTACACAAAGGGCAATCCTGTCCAGGCCCAATACCTGGCTTCATCCAGATAGTCCTTTTTTCCGGTCAATTGGAAGCCCAACACATAACACTTGATCATGTCGGCCGAAGCGAGAATATCCGGTGTGTGCAGGGGAACCTCCCAGGTCTGAGCCCCGCGTGGTACCGAATTGCGGTAGATTTTCTGCTGATCCAGTAATTCCAATCCCTTGTCAATGAACGCCTGTTCTCCCAACAGGGATGCTCCTTCCAGGACTTGCAGGAGTGAAGCCGCGGTCAGGCCATTGGCATGGTTCTCATAATGGGTCTTGCCATAATCGTTCTTTCCTGGCTCGGGATGGTAGACCACCACACCCTGCTCATTGAAACGTGCCAGATGGTTCGAAACATTCTCGCGCACCCTGTGCAGGTTACCCTCCACCTCTCCAAACACCAATGGAATACAGGGAGGAGGGACATGGGAAAGCCTGGAGAAGATCAGATTATCAGGCCCTAAAGGTTCAAGGGTTTCCCGGGCAGCCTTCTCAAGGGAGTCCCGCAGATCGCTGTTTCCCTCCTGTTGTGCCAGCCAGTGCATCCATAAAGCTGCCTCCGCATTGGGGTGATAGGGGGCCAGGTATGCCATGTTCTGAACCGCCGCGGAGTGGACATAGGTGTTGCCCCTGCGAATGGCGGAATCCAGCCAGCCTCTTGCGGCAAGATGAAGATACCCCTTGAGATCGGTGCCTGGATCCGGGAGCTCGGGCAATCCGCGCAGCTCGACATATTTCTGGAGTGCCGGGACCACACTTTCGCCTTCGCCTCCGATGAGGGTGGCCTTAAGAACTAATGGTTTCCCAGCCGTGAGTTTGAGCCCTTTATAAGGCAACGGGTTGCCTTCTTCACGGTTGGATCCATCCGAGCCGGGCATAATCAGGCCCATGACATGCCCGCCTGAGCCATACATCCGGTCAGGCGAGTCGAACACCGCCGAAATATCCGGAGACTTCTCCCAGATCAATCCGAGATACTGTCCCTGCTCTACCAGTGCCATCAAGGGGAAAGTGATCTTCAGCGTATCGGGGACCTGACGTTTGGCTTCGGGGCCTTTCAGATCGGCGGTCGAACTGCTCGGTTCATCAGCGAGATACTCAAGCCCTGAGAAGAGGGCCTGGTCCTTCCTGGTTCCGAAAGAACCCGAACCCGGAAAGACCATAAGAACTGGCAGGTAAACCACTTCCCGGTCCTGGTCAACTGAGATGGTAGTCTCGACATCGATGGCTCCTTCCAGCCTGGCGGGTGTGAAAGTGTGGGAGAAATCCCAATGTCCCCCTTGAGCATCCGTGACTGAGCTCCTGGCGGAGAGGCGGTTCTTCTCCCCATCGAGTTTGAGATCTTCTTTCCCTCCTCCATAGGTGGTCCATTGGATGTGATCATCTTTGAGGGTGCCGATCAGCGAATTCGAAAGACCTAACGCAAAGGGCTTATCATCCACAGAAATCTCGAAATTGCCAAAGCCAGCAGAGCCATAAGTGACTGTCAGATCGCCTGATTGAATCTGTTTGGCATGGTCCTTTTCCACCACCTCCTGTGCGGGTGGTTGAGGCCATGCAGGTGTGGGAGGAATCATACGGGTTTCGAACTCCAGCCAGGAGACGATACAAACTCCTTTGTCTCCCGGGGGATCGAAACGGATCTGATATCCCTTGCCGAAGGAGGGAATGGGGACTTCATACTCGCCCCAACCGGTGCTGACTCCGAACCGGACTGACCTTTCCTCAGAGGTTGGCATGGTTTCGGTGGCCCAGAACATTTGAGCCATCCCCTCGGTATCCGACCGCAGCCGGATACGGAACCACAAAGGGGTGTTCTCCGGGTAGTCACGAAATGGTCCCGCCACATAGGGATCCATTCCGCCGATATGGATCACCAAGCCCTCGTGGGTATACTCCAACTTCTCAATATCATGGACTGGAATCGCCTTGCCCTGATTGGCAGGGTCTGTCAGATCGATTCGCAGGCGGTATTGATCACTTGCCCCCTGGCCCGCCGTAGCCAGCCAGAAAATAATGGAACAACCGAGTAAAAAGATTCCAATACGGGAACTCCTGATTCTTTTCACCAAAAACCCCCTCCTTCAATCAACTGATGAACTCAATTCAAGGTGAATTGAAACATGGAATGCACAGGTAGGGATAGCCAGGCCACTTCTATTTCCTCAGACGGAACAAGTGGACCTCATATCCTCGGAATTCATCGGAGAACTTTCCCTGATGGATGGTCAAGGTTCTGGATTCACCCAAAACCTCTGCCGAGTGGTAAAGTGTGGGATCCTGGATTGTGAAGCTTCCCTTGGTGGCATCATCCCGCATGGCCACGGCAAACAGGTAATCCGACTCCCCATGCCGTTTGGCCAGTGTTGCCAGAGGGACTTCCGGATTGGAGGAGCTGACATCAATGGGAACTGGTGGTTCCTGGCTGTTAATCACTCGTGCCAAGCTGAGAACCTGTTGGTTGATCGATTTTACTCCCTTGTATAGATCCACCTCCTTGAGGAGGACACGTGAACAGAACACCGGCTTCCATTCATGAACAAAATAAAGGATGCCACGTGAGCCATGGATGATCGACATCCAGACCTCGGTGCGGATCTGATCGGGGGTGGGACGTCTGCCGGTATGACCTCCCGCCGCTTCGATGATATTCCAGACAATCTTGGGTGGATCGGATGCGGCCAGGAGTCGTTTAACTCCCTC
>CAYZUX010000191.1:0-3857 GCA_964481775.1 uncultured bacterium
GAGCCGCCCCCTCGAGCCTGCGGGCTTCCTCAGCCGCTTGTCTGGTGGCCCACTCACGGCTTGCGGGAAACTCGGTCACACTTGGGGTACCTCCCGGAACACCGCTTTCGCGCCTCCCAGGTAAATCCGGGAGTTCCACAGCTGGGAGAGGCTCGTTTTCCGAGGTCCAGGGGTCTTGCACAACCCTTTCCTGGGATGTCATGGCAATTACTGAGGACGGAATCGGTTGATTGGTTTCCAGTGCGGTGATGAGTCTGTTTCCCAGTAAATTGATCGTTTCGGGACTGGGAGGCGATGGCTCCCCGCCGAGGACTACCCGGTTGTCCCTGGAAAGGGCTTTGGTAGGGCTTACTGAACCTGGTGAGGACGTGATTTCGGGCCCTTGAATTGGCTCCAGTCCGGGACCGGAAACCTGCTTGATCTGTGGATTGGCGGTAATGGGAGGTGAGGTCACAAGAGCAGGCTTGAATGGATTTTCTCCACTCTTATGGACCAAAGGATCCTCACGCAGAATGCTACATCCTGTGAGCAACACAACAGTGCTGAATAGACCTGCATTGAGTGCGGTTTTGAACCGCCTCCCGGCACTGATCACCTTCTCCCCCTCCTGAGAATCTTTTCTGGGATTCTCTCGACTCTATTCCTTTCTCAATACTTCCCGGGCTTTTCCAGCCCCCATCCCCTGATCCGATAAATTATATCAAAACATGCTCAAAAACAATGAATTAGACAGATTCATATAGAATTCTTCTAAACTAGTATCGGCCAACCTTCCCGAAGATTGAGACATGCTTGTTTTTCTTTCCATGATGATTATATGCAAATTGCATGCAGATATAGAAAAGATGGAAAAGAGTTGATGTTGTCACGACAAAGCTGTATAAACTTGAGTGACATATCTCGGAGCGTCTTTGCTGATCGCCTGTATCTCTGCTTGTGTGCAATGATGCTGAGGGCATGGAGTGGCAGCTCAGTAATCCGAGGCTGTGAGCACCCCAAGTCCCCCTGACTGGCTCCCACCAACACAGTTTCTCATCATTGAGATTGACCGTCGTCTGGATGGTTAATGTGAGTCTCATTGTTCCGCCCAACCAATTCGCCAGGTGATCCTCAACACCGCTACGCAGTGCGGAGGACACCCCAACAAAATCCCATTCGTGGAACTGGGAGGCGAGACATGCCCACACACCCTGAGTCTGCAACTCTAATGAACCGGCTCCATGCTTTTCTATGGATAGCCATAATCGCGATGGCCGGAGTAATTGCCCCTGGAGTGGATGCTCAAATCTATCTTCCGAGCATGGCAGGCCCGCATCCGGACCTGAGTCCCATGCCGGACCTTCAGCAACCAGACACGCTGATTGTCCAGGGAGGCAACCCGCTACCCGTACCAGGCTGGCCGAACTACTGCGCGCCAGTCTCGGCCGCCAACATCTGGGAGTTTTATGATGCCAGAGATGGAACCAATCTCTCACCTTGGATGGGAGATCTACCGCAGCCCGGCCCCCCCTTCGGATGGAAAATGAGCTGGTCAACTGCGACCATCCAGGGGCAGGGAACCATTCCCGGGCCGCCAGTTCAGCCGCTTCCCCCACCTTTTTATATGAACACCAACGGTGTTGGTTTCCTCCCCCCCGGATGGGCTGGAACACATATTCAGGACATTTACCAGGGGGTGCTGGCCTATGCTCCTGCAGTCGAGACCGCCAATGGTCTGACAAAAGGATTCTATCAGGTGCCAGTCCGGATGGATGAATTGGTGGCCTGGGAACCTCCCAGTCCGGATGTGACCGTCACCGACGAGATCACCGCCTTCAACAATTACATTGCAGCCATTAATGCCGATATTCCCTCCGTGCTGAGTTTCAAGTCCTGGGTACAGCCCGGAAACGGTGTTGTGGTGGGGGCCATCGAATACTATGTCTACAATGGTCTGAGTTCAGGTGACACAGGCAGTGGGGTCATCGAGCAATGGGATGGCAGTGAGACCGGTCATGCGGTCACTGGGATTGGTTATCAACTGAATTATGACCCCGATGGTCCCATGGGTCCTCTGCCATTGGCCGATTGGTATATCACTAGGGACAACTGGACAACAACGGGAGCGGATGTCGCTGTTCCAGTCGCCGGCCAGTGGATGGCTACAGTGAGAATCGGAACCCCCAAAGGCTCTTACCTGAAATGGTCACAACCGCCTGTTACAGATGAAACATCGCCACGCCCCGATTGTTTCTATGGTTGGGATGAATATTCGGTCTATAACGGTCAGTGGATTGTCGCGGATGACTGGGAGTGCAGGGATAACCGTCACGTCACCGACTTTCACTGGTGGGGGTCCTACATCAACTGGAATGGCGAGACTCCCCCTGAGATCGCACCAGCGGGATTCCAGATTGGTTTATGGACGGATGTCCCCGCCGGAATTGACCAGGAATTCAGCCATCCGGGCCGGATGATCAGAGAGTGGCGGGTTCTTCGTTCCTCCCTGAATGAGCGCGCGGTGGGGTGTGACTTTTTCCCGGAGCGTCCGAGTGACATTTGCTACCGGTATGACTTTCAGATTCCGGAGGCCGACTGGTTTGAACAGCCCGGAGGTCCAACCGTCTACTGGATCAGTATCGCCGCGTTATATGAGAGTGCGGTAATACCTGAATTCCCCTGGGGTTGGAAAACACGTGAGCACTTTTTCAATGATGATGCAGTCCGGATTCTCCAGCCATCGGCGCCTCTGCCCGGAATTTCATACTTGATTGGCGAGCCGATCATGGTGGGGGAGGAGTCCTTCGATATGGCCTTCGAGGTGACCACCAATGAACCGGAACCGGAGCCTACTCCTCCTCCCAAATGGTCGCAGCCACCGGAGAAAAATCCAAATTCTGAATTCCCCAGTTGTTTTTGGGGTTGGGATGAAGTTTTTCCTGATCCCATTCCCCATCTGGTTGCTGATGATTGGCCCTGCAATGATGACCGGTTGGTCACCGATATACATTGGTGGGGCTCCTATAAAGGTTGGATGGGAATCTCTCCCCCACCCGTCGCACCAGTGTCCTTTATGATCGGGGTCTGGACAGATGTCCCCGCCAATGTGGACCAGCCCTGGAGCCACCCTGGAATCCTCATCTGGACATGGCAGGTTCCGATGGCTGTTCTCAATGAGCGGCTGGTGGGGTGTGACTACTACCCCGGACACCCGAAAGATGCCTGCTTCAGGTATGATTTCCAGATCCCTCCAAACGAGTGGTTTGAACAGAAACCCGGTGAACAGAATATCTACTGGATTACCATCCAGCCTCAATATCCACCCGAAACCCCGGATATTACCAATCCTTGGGGTTGGAAGACGCGCCCACGGTTGTTCCAGGATGCTGCTGTCAGGATCTTTGAACCGCTGAGTCCTGTAATCGGACAACCATTCGTGAATGGGGAGCCGATTCTCGGTGTTGAAGGTGAGCCATTCGACATGGCTTTCGAATTGACTACCAATAGTTGGCCACCTCCTACACCCACTCCGACAGGCACTGACACTCCCGTTCCCCCCACTCCCACATTTACCCTGACCAACACATTAATGCCAACAGTCACTTCAACTGCCACAGGAACCCGCACCGCCACGATAACGAATACACGAACATCCACACCCACGAACACGCTTCAACCGACACCTACACGAACGGTGACAGGAACCTCCACCGCCACTGTGACACGGACACGCACCTCGACACCCACGAACACGCTTCAACCGACACCTACACGAACGGTGACAGGAACCTCCACCGCCACTGTGACACGGACACGCACCTCGACACCCACGAACACGCTTCAACCGACACCTACACGAACGGTGACAGGAACCTCCA
>CAYZUX010000191.1:3957-11508 GCA_964481775.1 uncultured bacterium
GGAACCTCCACCGCCACTGTGACACGAACACACACCTCGACACCCACGAACACGTTTCAACCGACACCGACACGAACGGTGACGGGAACCTCCACCGCCACTGTGACACGGACTCACACCTCGTCACCAACGAATACACCGCAACCCACCGCCACACCCACAAGAACTGTGACAGTGACGAATACCTCAACTCATACATCAACCCCAGTTCTTACATCGACCTTTACTCCGACACTGACTGATACGGTTAAGCCAACCTTTACAGGGACTCCAACTCTTTCCCCAACTACCCATAGTGAACCGACTGAAACGCCGACTCCCACAGAACCTCCCTTATCCATCCTGGATTGGATGGAGAGATAGAGTGTGAAAATGATTATTGGAAATTGATGATTCTTCAGAGGTAATCCTGAAAACGAACCGGAAGGGTGTCTATCTTGTCCACCTGCTTACTGGGGTGTTTCCTGGAATATTCGATCACCAGGAAATTCCCCCATCCCCGGTATGTTTTCAGAGTCAGGGGAAAGTCCACTGACAATAAGGGTTGACAGTCCTCAACCCGTTGCCTAACCTTTGTATTGTCGGCTGGGGAAAATGAACCAGTTGTCCCCACACGGTTTCATGCCAGCCGTCTATCGTAATCTCGGCCATCCGTCGCGTGGGTTCCCTTTGGTAGCCTAAAGATCTGGTGTGTACGGTACAGGCTTTAGAGTAGTGGCCTTCAGTTAAAGAGAACGGATTTCCCGGTAATTTCGCTTCCTCGGGACAACCTCAGCGCGGATTGTGGTGTCGTAAGCCTTAGGGGAGACAGGCTCAAAGAACACCCGGAATTTGGGTATAAGGCAGGGACTTGGTTCAGGTCAGTCTTTTGAAGTCTTGACCTTCATTCGTTTACTCATCGGCTTTCATGTCAACCAATAACAAGAGAACCATGGTTTTGGTGGATGGTACGGCACTCGCCTATCAGTCCTTTTTTGCTCTCCAGAACTTGCGCAGTCCGAGTGGGCGTCCCACAGGCGCGGTTTATGGTTTCCACCAAACGATTGAAACTTTGCGCCAAACCTACATGCCGGATTACCTGGCCGTAGTGATGGACCGGGGTACACCGGTGGCACGTACTGAAGCTTTCGCGGAGTATAAGGCAGATCGTCCCCCGACACCTACCGAATTGCTCGATCAGCTTGCTGTCATTGAAGAGGTGATGACTACCCAGGGAATCAGTGTGATTTCCGAGGAAGGGGTAGAAGCCGATGACATACTGGCGACCTTGGCACGCCAGGCTGGTGAACAGGGGATCGATGTTCTTATCTTTTCCCCGGACAAGGACATGCTCCAGATCATCAATGACCACATCCGTGTGATCAGGCGGCATGGGTCCAATGAAAAAATCTATGACCGCAATGCGGTTCTTGCCCGGTATGGCTGTGAACCGGAAAGATTTGCCGACCTCCTCGGTTTGATGGGGGATAATGTGGATAATATCCCCGGGGTGCCGGGGATTGGTGAAAAAACCGCAGCCGCATTGCTTTCGGAGTTCGGTTCCCTGGACTTGGTTCTTGATCGTGCTTCCGAGATTAAGAAACCGAAGCTGAGGGAATCCCTGATTGCCAACCGCGAACAAGCCCTTCTATCTCGTGACCTGGCCACATTAGATACTCATATTCCATTGGATGTTTCGATTGAGGATTTGAAACCAGTTCAGGCGAACTGGGAGCGAGCGGCAGTCCTCTTCCGGGAGCTGGGTTTCAAACGCGCCACAACCCAGGCTGAAATGAAACTCGCCGAATCATCCAGTGAGAGTGAGGCTCCGTCCCGGGAGGATGGGAAAAGCACTGGACTCGACTACCGATTGATCGATAACCGTGAAACCTTGACCGGTCTAGTAGAAACTCTCAGGAAAGAACATCCCTTCGCACTCGATACCGAGACGACAGGGATTGATTCTCATACAGCCGCCCTGGTGGGGATCTGTATCGGTTTATCCAATGGAAGGGGATGGTACATCCCAGTAATGCATCAGGGAGCCAGAAATCTGGATCTCAGAACGCTTCAGGAGGAGCTGGGGCCGGTGTTGGCTGATCCTGTAATAGGTAAGATCGGGCACCACCTGAAATACGACCAACGCATCCTGGATCGTCATGGTCTTCCAGTGAAGGGCTGGGTGGGAGATTCGATGATCCTCGCGCACCTGCTCCACAGCCGTCAGGAATCTCTGAAATTGGATGATCTGGCAAGAGTGTATCTCGACCGGAAAATGATCCCGATCAAGGACCTCCTGGGTGAGAAGAAAAGCAGCCAGATCACCATGAATTACGTCGATGTCCAGAGAGCGGCGGAGTATGGCGCCGAGGATGCCGAGGTAACGTTGGCCCTCCACAGGGCGCTGGAGCCTGAAATGGCCGCCCAGGGAGTTGAGGATTGGTACCGGAATGTCGAACTCCCACTCAATCTGTGCCTCCTGGGTATGGAATCACGGGGAGTTCGGATCGATCCGGATGTCCTGAGAGAGCAATCCAAGGAAGTTCAGACAATTATCGATCGGGTCGAAAGTGAGCTTTTCGCCCTGGCGGGGCGTCCTTTCAATCCCAATTCTCCTGCGCAACTGGCCAAAATCCTGTTTGATGAACGTGGGGTCCCAGCCGGGAAAAGCCGTTCCACACGGCAGGAAGTCCTTGAGGACCTGGCCAGAGCCGGTGAACCCCTCGCTGAAAAGATCACGGAGTACCGTCAGGCCACCAAGCTCAAGGGAACCTATCTGGATGCCCTTCCAGAGCTATTGCACAAGTCCGATGGAAGATTGCATACCTCTTACAGCACCACAGTGGCCAATACCGGACGGATCTCCAGCAGTAACCCGAATCTGCAAAACATCCCTATCCGGACTGACTTGGGACGGCGGGTCCGCGAAGCTTTCATTGCCGCTGAGGGGTGTACCTTTGTCTCCGCAGATTATTCTCAAATCGAGCTACGTGTCCTGGCTCACTTTTCCCAGGATCCCGGCTTCATCAAGGCCTTCCAGGAGGGGCAGGATATTCATGCCTTTACCGCTTCGGAGGTCTTCGAGGTAGAACTCAATCAGGTCGATAAAGACATGCGGCGTAAAGCTAAGGAGATCAACTTTGGTTTGAATTATGGGATGAGCTCTTTTGGATTGGCATCGCGATTGGGCATCAGCCGCGGCGAGGCCAAGACCTTCATGGACCGTTATTTCGCCCGTTACCCGAAGATCCGTGAATATTTTGATTCCACGCTTTCGAATGCGGAGCGTGATGGTTACGTCAAGACTATTGTAGGGCGCCGGATTGAGGTTCCCCGTCCACGGAGTACCACCGGTGCAGAAGCGCGAGCGGCCATCAATGCACCCATTCAGGGATCAGCGGCGGATATACTCAAAAAAGCGATGGTGGACCTTGAGCTGGAATTGATCGAACGGCATCTCAAGGCCACCATGGTTCTGACGGTCCATGATGAGATCATCCTCGAAGTTCCAGAGAATGAAGTGGGAGTAGTTGAGGACCTTTTACCATATGTCATGCGCAAGGCGATTCCGCTTTCGGTCCCGGTTGAGGTGGATGTGAGTACCGGGAAATCCTGGGCCGATCTGGGATGAGGGGATGGAATGCCCTCCATCGGTCTGACAGGAACGGTTGGCAGCGGGAAGAGCTATGCACTTGAGGTCCTTGCGGATCTGGGAGCGGAGACGCTTCAGGCAGATAAAGTGGGGCATGCGCTCCTTGGTGAACCTGAAGTTAAAAACATGGTGATCCGCCTGTTCGGGCCGGGTGTCATCGGAACCGAGGGTGAGCTGGTTCGTGCACGAATAGGCGGAATTATCTTCACAGATGCCAACCAGAGAGACAGGTATGATGCGATTATTCGCCCACTCCTTCTGGGACGCCTGAAAGAATGGCTGGCAAAGCCGCGTCCTCCGGAGCGGGTTGTGGTTCTGGAGGCGGCGTTGATCCCGGAGTGGGGGATCGAGGAGTGGTTCGATGAAGTCTGGTGTATCTGGTGTTCCGATGAGACCGCGCTGAGCCGGTGGCAACGGGAGCCTGAAAGTTATTGGAGGATACGGGGAGCGCAGTTCGCTCCTGAGAAGAAATTGGCGAAAGCCGAAAGGGTGATTGAAAATGAGAGGTCGAAGGAAGAATACCGAAGACGAATTAAGGCCGAGTTCTCGCGTTTCACGGGAAACCTCCACGGTGGAGGTGGAGGAGGATGAGTATACACCTCCTGCTCCTGTTCCCACCGGAGAAAGTCCTGTCCAGGAGACCATAGAGATCGAGGAGCTGAAACACAAGTCGATCACGGAGTTGATGCAGATCGGAGAACGTCTCAGAATCGAACGTTTCTCCGGATTGCGTAAGTCCGAAATGATCTACAAGATCCTCCAGGCTCAAGCCGAAACCGCCGGAATTGTTTTGGGCGAGGGAGTATTGGAGGTCCTGCCCGATGGATTTGGCTTCCTTCGCAGTGCCGATTACAACTATCTCCCCGGTCCCGATGATATCTATGTTTCCCCTTCGCAAATTCGCCGGTTTGACCTGAGGAAAGGTGACACAGTCACCGGCGAGATTCGCCGCCCCAAAGAGGGCGAACGCTATTTTGCCCTCCTGAAGGTAAAGGCAATCAATCACGAACCGGTTGAATTTGCACGGACCCGGCGGCTCTTTGAGAATATGACGCCGTTACATCCGGATTCCCGTTTCAAGCTCGAATACGACCCGCACAAAATCTCCTCCCGGCTGGTGGATCTCATCTGCCCGGTTGGACGCGGCCAACGTGGTCTCGTGGTCTCTCCTCCCAAGGCCGGCAAGACCATGCTTCTCAAGGAACTAGCCACTGCGTTGACCACCAACTACCCCGGACTCACCCTGATCGTGCTCCTGATTGATGAACGTCCCGAGGAAGTCACCGACATGGAGCGCAGTGTCAAGGGAGAGGTGGTCAGCTCGACCTTTGATGAGCCGCCTGAGCGCCATGTCCAGGTGGCTGAAATGGTCATTGAGAAGGCCAAGCGCCTGGTCGAAATGGGCCGCGATGTGGTGATCATGCTCGATAGCATCACCCGCCTCGCACGTGCCTATAACCAGGTTGTCCCTCACTCTGGAAAGATTCTGACAGGCGGTGTTGATAGTGCTGCCCTGCAACGTCCCAAGCGCTTCTTTGGAGCCGCCCGTAACATCGAGGAAGGCGGCAGCCTGACCATCATCGCCACCGCGCTTATCGATACCGGCAGCCGAATGGATGAAGTCATCTACGAGGAGTTCAAGGGCACTGGCAACCTGGAATTGCACCTCGACCGCAAGATTTCCGAGCGCCGCATCTATCCTTCCATCGATATCAGCCGTTCCAGCACACGTAAAGAAGAGCTCCTTCAGGAAGCCGATGAGCTCGAGAGGATCTGGCTGTTGCGCAAAGTGATTGCCGATATGCCCCCCACTGAGGTCATGGAGAAGATTGTTAACCACATGAAAAAGACACGCGACAATCAGGAATTTCTTGCCACGATGAACGAGGTCACATAACAGTTGGTGTGAGGCCGTTTCGATACCCTCCCAGCCTCTCCCACGCAGGCTGGGGGGAAGCTCCTGGATCCCGGGGGCGATTTTACCTGATGTTTACCAGGGCCTCGATCTGATCCAGAACCACCTCGGATTTCCCCTTCAAGGAAAGATCGAGAGCCTTGGCGGCGGGCGTTGGCTCGGGATTGATTTCCACGGTGAATGCCCCCAGGCGATGGGCTTGAAATACCAGGTCAGCGGCAGGAAAAACCAGCGCGGATGTCCCTATCGTAAAGAAAAGATCGCAATCCACAGCTTCATCCGAGATACGGAGCACTTCCGGATCGATTGCCTCCCCAAACCACACCACACCGGGTCGTAATATGCCTCCGCAGTAAGGACATGGTGGGGGTAATTCGGGGAAAGGGATGGTGTCATCGCGCCAACGGTAAGGAGATTGTGGACACTCCTCCCAGCATCCCACATCCATCAGAGAACCATGAAAACGGACTGTGTTTCTGGTTCCCGCCCGTTCATGAAGGCCATCCACATTCTGTGTGATCAGTGTGAAATCTGCGTAACGGTGACTCCAGGCGGCAAGGACTTCGTGAGCCCGGTTGGGTTGGACCTGTAAGGATTTCTCACGGCGGACCTGGTACCACTCCCACACGAAACGTGGATTCCGTGCAAAGGCTTGTGGAGTGGCGACTTCTTCGGGACGCACCCCCTCCCAGAGGCCTCCCGCATCGCGGAAAGTTGGAACTCCACTGGCCACGGAGACTCCAGCCCCAGTCAGAACCGTGATCCGGGGTGAGCCTTTCAGGAGTGTGACAATTTCCTGGAGATCATCCATGAGAACTTCTCCGGGGCGCGTGAAAGCGCGCCCCGGATCATTACAACCCTACTTCCACTGCACCCACTTGCCACCGGCCTTGCTGCTCTTGACCGCAGCCTGGATGAAGGCCATTCCAATGCGTCCATCCTCGACATTGGCATACTTGGTCCCATCGGCTTTCCAGGGTTTGCCCTCATTGAAAGCGCGGACATCGGCCTCAAAGCAGCGATGAAGCCTTGCGAAAGCATCATGGAAAGCTTCAACATGACCGGAGGGAATAGTCGGTTCGGCCATGAGCTCGGCGGGAAGATCCTTGAGGAAGCCATCATTGGGTTGGACTTCCTTTCGCCAATATGTCCTTTCGGGTTGCCCATTCAGAAAGATGGTAACTTTCTCCGCATCTTCCTGACGCCACACCAGGGTACCCTTCTCGCAGTTGACCTCGATACCGAGATCGTTCTTGTGACCTACGGCAATCTGACTGGCGCGGACGATGGCCTTGCCGCCATTGCTGAGTTCGTTGTAGGTGGTGAAGTGATCATCCAGGGCGCGTCCTTTCACGAACGTCTCCAGGAATCCGCGTGTGGCCACGACATCCAGCCCGGTCACATAACGCAACTGCATGAGGGCATGGGTGCCGATGTCTCCACCGCAGCAGCTGATGCCGGCCCGTTTGGGATCCACTCGCCATTCAGCCTGCATGACACCCTGCTTTTCAGTCAGGCCAGCCAGCCAGCCCTGGAGATAGTATGAATCCACCCAACGCACCTTTCCGAGCAGGCCGCTGGTCACGATGAAACGGGAGAACCGGGTGCTCCAGTGTCCCAGATAGGTGTGAGCCACTCCGAAGGGCACTTTGTACTTCCTGACAGCGGCCACAAGACCCTCAGCCTCCTTCATGTTGAGGGAAAGCGGCTTCTCACAAAAAACCGGGATGCCAGCCTTGATGCACTTGATTGCGGGATCGTAGTGAACAAAGTTCGGCGTAACGATGAGCGCATAGTCCAACCGTTCACCAGCCGGTTTCTTCTTCTGATCAGCGATCATGGCGTCATAGCTTTCGTAACCCTGGATGGGATAGGGCCAGTTCGCGGCTTCATTCATGGCGATCTTGGGATCGGGATGCAGCGCGGCGGCAACGACCCGGCGGGTTCCATCGAAATGAATCGCGCGCTGATGCGGTTGTGCGATGAACGCTCCTCCTCCACCGCC
>CAYZUX010000192.1:0-11501 GCA_964481775.1 uncultured bacterium
CCCCTCTCGGTGTTGCCGCCGGGAACCTGTCGATCGATGCGGATATCAATGGCTTGGCCATTGTTCCGCTCGCCGGTTTCGCCGGTTGGGCACGTGTGACGGTTACCCGTCAGTTTGCGGCCAACGACTATGATTCTTATACAGTCGCTATCGCCGACTTCCTGAATGGTACCAATGACAACCTCAGCGGTCTCAACAGTGGTGACTCCACAATCAGCACTGTCGCTGAGAACTACAACTTCGAAAATGTCAATCTGACTCAGCTGATTGGTTTCCCGTCGTCAGCAGCTTTCAATTCAGCGGATGCCAATACACGCAGAGCCAACGTCAACGCTCAGGCGACCAACTGGTTGGTTTACACCTCTTCTTATGCGGCTGGCGACATTGGGGTTTATACCCTTCCCGAAATGGAGATCACCTCCTCCGGGAAACCGGCTGCAACCTATCCAGGGGCAACTTCCGGCAATGCCCTCAAGTTGACCTACAATACGCCTGACAAGCAGAACATCTTCATGCAGCACAAGGGTATCCCCAAGACGCAGTATGCGGCGGGCGACGTGATCAACTTCTCCGTCAACACCTACTTCAACCTTGGATACAACCAGACAGCTGCTGATGACATCGTCAATGAGCCCACCAATGGACTCTCCTTCATCATGACCCTGATCACCTTCCCGGGTGGTCTGTCTCAGTCTCTCAACATCGTCAACTCCGCTCCGGATCCGAGCGCGCTGGCTGCCCTTCGTAAGGGTGGTGTGGCCGGTGAGCTTTATGGCCGTGGCGGCGGTCAGATCATCAACCCGATCGCTCTGCTGGATGGCAAGTGGACCCGTCATGAGGTTTCACTGCGTGTTGCACAGTTTGGGCAAGCCATTCAAGGTCCGGCCGGTACTGGCAACGTTGCTGATAACATTGGCATCAGCGCCCAGTTGTACATTGGCCGTAACAACTGCCAGGATGGCATCGTCAACCAGCAGGTCTGGATCGACAACCTGGCGATCACCAAGTGCCCAGGCGCTCTTGCGCTGGCTTATGGTGCGATCGAAGTCCCGATGGTATCGGGTGGTTTCTCTGACCAGTTCCTGAGTGGTGGATTTGTGACACCGGCCTACAATGCCGTCTACGGCACCAACGCAGCCTCTCCTGCCGCCTTGGCTCGTGGTCAGGTTATTTATGGCTCGTTCTCACAGGGTGGCACAGGAAGCGCCGAGCCGGTGACCGGCAGGGTTCCGGCTACTGTCTTCGGAGCCTCCCCAGTAGCATTGGCGGATGCAATCAACAATGCCAAGGCTGGATTCCTTGAGGTCAATACCAACACAGATGCCGCTCTCATTGGTACGGGCGACACCAGTGTGGCACTGGCCTTCCCGGTCCTGAACGATGGCAATCGTGCCCTCGTAATCGGTCCTGCGGGATTGGCCCAGAATGCCTTCACCACAGCCGTTGCATCAGCCTACACGGGCAAGGCCAAGGTTCAGACCCCGTTCCTGGATCTGCGCCTGGCCAGCAATGCCTCCATCCCCGGACTGCGTGTTGATGATGTGATCTTTAACGGCGGTACGGGTGGCAATGCCAATGGCGAAAATGGCAACCTGAATCCGGACCGTGTGATGGGGAACGTATCGGGTGTCTTTGGCGTCCGTTGGTTCACCAAGAGCAATGCTCCGTCCGTGGCTTACAACCCACAACTCAGTGTCCAGCTGTTGAACGCCGACCAGCTGTGGGGTCTTGTGGCCATTCGGGCGGCCTCGGTCCTGCCTTCGGATGACAATGCCTCGATCGCGGATGATGTGTGGAGTGATGACTTCGCCAGCGCGTCGTTCGTCACCTTCAACTCCAACAGGAAGTACTACGACCTGGTGCTCAACAATCAGGCTGGTGGCCGTACCGCCATCTTCGGAAAGACTCCTGCTGGTATGATTACCGACCTGACAACCAACAACCCAGGCGCTCAGCTGGCCAGTATCAGCCTCAGCAAGAGCGGTGGTCAGAGTGGTGCAGCAACCGTCAAGACTTTCTATGCGGCTGGAGCTCCGAATGGGTTTGAGGGTATCTTCAACACATCTGACGATACCTCGTTGCCAGGGTTCTACAGCACAGCCGTTCTGTCAATCGACGAAATGCATCTGCTCTCCGTCCGCGACACCGGCGCCTTCTTTGATGAGGATCTTCAGTAAAACGGAATCACTCATCGATGACCCTTCGCAACGAAGGGCTGTTTGAACAATCTCCGGGGGACGGCAGCAATGCCGTCCCCCATTTACTTGGTACCATCTCAATTACCATTCGTTCCCAAGCCTATGCAAATCTCTTCCACCCTCTCCCTGATTAAACAACTGGTACGGAGAGATTTGTCCCTGAGATACCGCTCCACTTTCCTGGGCTTTTTCTGGTCTTTTGTTCAGCCATTGGCGCTGATAACCCTTTTTTATGTGGTATTCGAGAAGATTCTTCCAGTACGTGGGGCTATGAGTGGTATCCCGCAGGATCTGAATTATGGTCTCTTTCTGGCGGTGGGGATCACTGCCTGGTCTTTTATTTCCGGCGCAATCACCCAGGGAGCTTACTCCTACCTGGTTCAGACCCACCTGATTAACAGGGCTCGTTTCTGGAGACCCGCACTGCCTTTAGGGGGGGTGCTCTCGCATTGGATTCATTACTGTTTTGCACAAGTCATTCTTGTGTCCATCTTAATCGTCTGTGGCGTCACTCAGCTCTCCTTATCCCTGTTGTGGTTGTTTCCTTTGAGTCTGGCAGAGTTTTTCCTGGTATTGGGGGTGGTCTGGATCCTGGCGGGACTGCAGGTCTATGCCCGTGATACCATACAGTTTCTTGAGCTTGCGATGATGGCCCTTTTTTACATCTCGCCCGTGATCTATCCCGCCTCCCTGGCCACCGGTATCCTGCAGCCGCAGGGCCTGGAGTTCCTATATTGGATGAATCCCATGACTCCACTTCTTACCGCACGCCAATGTCTTCTTCTGGAGGGTTTTCAGGATTCCGTGACAGTGCCCAGTCCGGGGATTGTGGTTCTTATTGGGATGATACTCGTTTCGGTGGTGATTCCTCTTGGACTCCTGTCACTTTATATGAATCATAAAATTGACCGGGGTATTGTTGACCGGTTGTAGACCTCACACAGACTGGATCAAAGTGAGTTGTGATTTTCAATGTTTCCTTCATGATGCGTGATGAGTTTACAAATGGACAAATCGAAGCGAAAGAAAGTTTTTCTCCCACGGTGAGTGAAGTTCCAACCAGAGTCCCTTCCCATCACCTACGGACACTTTGGTTCACACTATTGACGTGTGTGGGTGGTTTTTGGATTCTGATCATTTTTTTTGAACAGATTCTCCGCTTGATGGGTATCGGAGCACCCGTTCCTCCTTTGAACCCGGAAATCTTTCAGGCCGATTCCCATCTGGGTGCGGTTCTGAAACCAAATTGGAAAGGAGTTTTTGCAGGAGAGGAGGTTTCCACGAATTCCCATGGATTACGTGGACCGGAGATCGTCTCTCAGGGGGATAATCAGACCCGTTTTCTCCTTGTGGGGGACTCTTTTGTCTTTGGCTATGGCCTCAGTGAGGATGAAACCCTCCGGAATCACCTGGAAAAGAGGTGTGGGGAGGTCTTTCCCGTTTCCAAGACCTGTGTGATCAATGGCGGGGTACCCGGTTATAACCTGGTGCAGGATGTATCCTGGACATTGAGTGTTGGCCTGAACTTCCGGCCTGCCTGGATCTTTCTCTTCGTGGTTCCAAACGATCTGGAGCCCCCCATCTGGATCGATTCCTCAACCAGGCCTGGTAATGGGGATTCACAAAGCTGGTTGGAATGGATCGATGGGGACCCGCGTGTGATGGAGTTACCGGGTGTGAGTCATTTTTACCTTGCCAATCTGATCCAACGGGTGGCAAAGGTGATTTTACCTGCACAGAGGTCCCTCGCCCGGGATTATATCCATTTCTGCAATGAGGTTCCCTTCGCGACTTCTGCTTGGCCCAAAGCCCAGTCTTCGATGTTAAAGCTCAAATCGGTTGTTGAAGCAATGAATATCTCGCTGACTGTAGTTCTTTATCCAGTCCCAATCAGGTTGGCGAGTGAACCTTTTGCCCCTTTTTGTAAGAAGATTTCTGATTTTTGCCGAGAGTCCGATATTCAGATGCTCAACCCCTCCAGTGAATGGGCAGAGATTCCCGAAAAAGTCCTGCGCTGGCACTCAGATGATCTGCATCCAAGCGGTGAAGCAAACAGGTTGATGGCGGATTACCTTGTTCGCAACCTTCCATCCATGGCCGGTCAGTAAGCCAATCACCGGGTTAAGCGAGCCTTCTTCTTATCCAAAAGCTGCCCATCCAATTCCTGTTCATGTGAAATGATGGAATCGCAGCTTCCACCTCTTGGGGATAATGCAGCCGCATGTAAGCTCCTGGCCAGAGAATCTCAAACTCCTGATTGAAGGCAAGAAAGGCTTGAAGCAGGTACTGTTCTCCCCAGAAACGCCCCATTTGTTTAACCCAGATTTCCGGATACTCCTCAGGAAGAAAAATATCATGGAAGTGGATCAGAACGCCCGGTTTAATGCGTGGAATCACCTCGAGCACGAGCATGTTCACATCGCTTCCAGTCCGGACTACATGGCTGGAGTCAAGGAAAAGAATGTCATTGACCTCAAGGTCGGTGAATGTGTCCCATCCAACGTTTTCCAGGGGGGTTTCCTTGAACTGGACCAGGTTGGATGCCGTTCCCTCGATTCCGCGGATGAATGGCCGAGGGTAGGGGTCCATGCATGTCAATCGGGGGGTCAGTCCCGGATTTTCTGACCGGTTCGATCTCAACGCCTGAAGCATGAGGAGGGAGCTGTATCCGGAACCGATCTCCAGAATCTTCAGAGGCTTGAAGTGGCGCACCATGCAATACAGGATCTCGGCATCACCGGGGGATAAAAATCCATTGTTCAGAAAAAAGTCATGTGGATTCGAGGAGGGGTCCAGAGGAAAAGAGGTGTATTCCGCGTGGAAAGCGGTCCGAAAGGTGTTCAGGAGGTTGAGGTAGACCTCATCCTCAAAGCGGACTCCCACCATCTCTCCGGGCTTTTCCCACAGAGAGGGTGAGAGTTGGCGCGTGTCAGGAATGGGTTCATAGAAATGAACCGGAGTGACATGGTAACCGGCCTCCTGCCAGAGATCAAAGAAGGCCTTGTCTCTCATGATCTCCACCGGCAGCAAGCGGGCCAGTAATCTGGCAATCTGTTCTCTTATCATCAGACAATCAATCAAAGTCCGCGGGCATTTTAGGATGGCGCATCATCTCGAAAAACCTTTTGATTTGGCCAGGGGTGGTACGTGAGATGGATAACTCAGGGATTTCCCCCTCCAGGAAGAAACTGGCTCCGCTGGTCTCCAGACTGGAACAAGGTTCTCCCCCTATGATTTCGCACTGGATAAAGATTTTGTAGATATGAAAGGGATAAGGTGGAACATGAGGGTGTTTGCTGCGATCATACACGGCGAGCAGCCGGAGCGTTTTTGCCTCGTAGCCGGATTCCTCGAGTATTTCACGGCACACAGCCTCACTGGGAGATTCGCCGACATCCGCCCAGCCGCCGGGTAAAGTCCAGCCACCATCCTCAAGTTCCCTGACCAGCAGGATCCTGTCTTCCGAGAAGACAACCCCACGCACATCAACCTTTGGCGTGGCATATCCGCTCTGTTCCCGGAAAAGATCCACCACCATCTGAACCTCTGTCCCGGAGCCTTTTGCCACCATTTCTGATGCAAGGGTCTGAAGCTCTCCGTATCTTTCCAGATCGTAAGGATTTTTGGAAAAGGTCAATCCAATCTGCGAGATCGCCTGAATTCGCCTGGCCCATCTCAACCAGTCAGGTTCAAAACAAGTTTGCGATTCCATGTCTCATTCGGCCATTCCTCGATGTATCATGCTGTCGCGTGCCATCCATGCACAAAGAAAGAAGAGGATCAGAACTGCAGGCAGCGGGGCATTCAGATAGAGCAGTCCGGGACCATGGAGAAGGGACTCAGAGGGCCAGAAATATTTCCATTTCCATCCCGCAGCTGCCCAGCTGATGGCCACCAGGAACATCCCCCCCTCACCTACTCCAGACTGCGCAATCCTGGAGAGAAGAGTGAACCAGCAGGGCAAAGCGAGTACCAGGTAATGATCCCAGAAAAGACTTGGGATCAGGAGCATCCCCAGAATCCAGGTGGACATCTCCATTTCAGGATCTTCATCACGCCTCTGTATCCGACAACAACCCAGACACACACCGAGAATGAACAACGCCCAAAGGATGCACAGAAGGTAAGCCACAGGCCCCAGGTTGAGCCAGGGTTGGGTGCGTGGATTCAGGGCAAACAGCCGGTACACAAGGGCTGGAAAGCCAATGTTTCCCGCATCGACATAGAAAGCTGCCCCTTGATCACTCCAGGTGGATGAGCCATAGGCCATGTCCCCAAGGACATTCAGGTAATCGAAGTTGGGCTGGAGTCCGAAATGGGCAGCCGGCACAAGGATCAGGATGACCACGGTGAGGATGGAGCACAGGAAAGCCCCCCATTCGCGTTTCCAGGCCAGCCAGAGGATGAGGAAAGCAGGCTGAACTTTGATGAGTGCCGCGAATCCAATCACAACTCCTGCCATCTTCCGTGCGTCGTTTCGCCAGAGCAGGAAGATGATCGAGAGCAGGAAAAGCAACACATGATTCAACTGCCCGGCGGTGATGGATCTGAAGAGGGGAAAGAAAAACGCCGTGGATCCCACCAATACAGTCAACCAGGGAAGAGGTGGGCAGCCAGAGGGATTGAAAAAGAAGAGCGCCAGCGAGGCAACCAGAAGGACCTGGCTTCCCCAGAACCAGATCTGTTTGGCTGTCTCATAATCGGTTAGGGTCAACCAGCTGAAAAAGTAACCAGTGAAGGGAGGGTAAACATAGGGATTCAGACGGACCATCTCAGGGTGACGGACTCGTGCTGCCTCCAGATGAAGGTTATCAGCGGGATAGGGATTCTCCCGCCGTAGGAGCAGACGGCTGCCGAGATAGAGATGCTTGAGGTCATTCCCGTGGTAGAGCCGCGTTTCCTGATCTCCATAGTTTTGCAACGGGAGCAGGACCTGCTCCTGGAGAAAAACCGACCCCACCATTGCCAGGACCACAAGCCACGCCAGGTGCTGCGCGGGTCCAGCCTGGAAGATCATGATCCTCGATTCCCTCCAACGGGACTACTGATAGGGATCAAGCCAATACATCGGAGGATGCTTTTCACGATCTATCAGACGGACGATGAGATCGACCGCAGGCTGGATGTAATAGCTGACTCCCACCTCGAGTAAAAGAGCCTCGATATACTGACGCCTTGATTCAGCGATTTTGGCGGCTTTTGCACGTTCGGCAACCTGGTCCCGGGCAACCTCATACTTCATCACACCGGCTTCCTCCAGACCACCTCTCAAGACCAGCTCAAAGGTATCCCGGATACGGATCGGCATGCTGATTTCCCCCTCTTCGAGCGTGGCCACAACACTGACCCACTGAGGTGGTAATGCCAGCATCGGTTGCCAACCCAGGTATCCACCATCATCGTAATCCGTGAATTTGAATGCCCAGGTGATAAAACTCTCACCTTGCTCCGCGATTCGTTTGCGGATTTCCATCAGCCAGGAAAAGACTTTCTGTTCCTCGGCGATACGGTCTTTTTCCGAAGCATTGATGGGATAACGAATCTTCTTGGCGAGATGCCATGTCTCAACCCTTGAGGGACGGCGGAATTCCTCGGGATTCTTATCGTAGTATTCCTGAATCTCCTCTTCGGTCAGATTCACTTTCGAGTCCACCATGAGCTCCATGAAGTAGTCGGATAGAACTCGTGATTCGACCGGACGGAACCGTTTCCGGAAATAATCACTCTCCGCGAATTTGATTTGCCTGGCATGGTTGAGGAGGAGTTTTCTGCGGGTGAAATACTCCAGTTCCTTCTCTTTTTCCTCACGGCTGGTCTTCTTTCGGGCTTCTACAAATTCCTGGAACTCGCCCCATGAATGCGCCACCCCTCCTGGCTCGATCTCAAGCAGGATGGCATCCGGCTTGACCTCCGCGGCATCAAAAAGCTCCTTGTGAAGCGTTATCTGATACTTTCCTTGCAGCTCTTTCAGGAGTGCCTCCACCCGGGTGTTCTGTTCCTTGGAATAGAGTTCCTTGTAAATGGATTCCTCGACAGTATTGTAAGGTCTCAATACGGATTCGGTCTTGGATTCAGGATATAGGATAGCGTATCCCTCAGACCTCTCGACCACCGCTGAGTGGTGACGCAGGGGGGTTTCCAGAATCACCTTCTCCACCTCGGCTGGCAACTCCCCCGCGGAGAATGGGCCATGCAACTGGTTTTTTCCAGGCTCGGGGGTATCGGAATATTCCCCCAGCATGTCATGAAAGTTGGCGCCCTTCTCGATCATGCTCCAACATTCCCGTGCACGTCGTTCCGCTTCTGCTTTCCCATGCTTCTGGTTGGAAAAAAAGATCCGGTAGTAGGTGTAGGTTGCCGGTGACATGAAGCGGTCCTGGTTCTCTTCATAAAATCTCTTGAGGGCCGCTTTTTTAACAACAATTTTCTCGTCGACATTCTGCCTGAGATAAAGAGTCACAAGCCGGTCATCCAAAAGCTCTGCCAACTTGTCGACCATCTTTGGATCACGCTGCAGCCCGGCTTCCCGAGCCCTTTCGGCCAGCACTTTCTCCGCCACCCATTCATGACAGAGCTGCAGGACAGCATCTCCGACTGTCTGGGATTTGTAGGATTCGAGGGACTCCAGTTCGCGGAATCCATGAAGCCATTCGCCGAGGGTGAGTTGTCCACCCTCCCAGGTTGCTACCACAGCCTGGAGCTGCGGAGAGGGTGTGTCCCTGTCTTGTCGTGAACAGCCAGACACAAAAAACAGGGTGGTCAGGAGCAGGATTGCCAGGAACATGCTTCTGGCCTGACTCTTGTGGGAACGGTTATATGAGACACACACACAGCGTGTCCGGGAAAGTGGATTCATGTTCGGATTCATCAGGATATCAGGTCACTATGGTCATCGAGTTTCAGATTCCATGAGATATTAGCGATTGTTTTGGAGTACTGTAACCCTCTTACAAGATAGCGGTGATCCCTTTTCATCCTGGAATCTGCTACATTCATAAGACCTTTCCCGGGGGGAGGCGCATGGGCCGAATACTCATTACAGGCTTCCTGCTTGTGGCCGCAGGTTTGGGCCTGATATTCCTGTACCTTTTTGAGGGGGAACCATCGCTTCCCAGGATTGTGGTTCATCCCGGTGGGATCTCCCAAAGTACTGTCAGTGAAGTCCGTATCCCGCATCCGGCTCTTGTTTCAAAGGATGGTGAAAGGGTCTGGGTATGCGCCAGAATTGGTAATGAATCCCCTCTGGATGGGGTAGTGCTGGTGAATCTGAAGACAAATGAATCCGAACTGCTGGTCGATTCCGTGGAGCCTCTGGCTTGGCTGGGGGATTCTAAAGCCCTGTTCAGTCAGGAGATCAGCCGGGATCCTTTGTGGAAAAAACTCCTGCGTAAACTGGGGGGAAAGCTCACACGGCGTCATGCGACCCGCTTTTACTGTGTTGACACGGCTTCCTCCAGTATCTCAATCCTCACTGAGATAGAATCCGAGTCCACCCTGGTTTCCTCCAGTGTTTCCCCTGATGCTCGCTGGATGGTGGCCACTTGGGGACCCTCCCAAGTTCATGAAGTGTCGCTTGAGACAGGGGAAATCTCTCCACGTCTTGATGAAAAATATGTCTGGGCACCTTGTTTCGTGGATAACGATACCTATTTGTTTGTTGGGGAAACATCTCTCCAGTCCCGGAAAGTGGGGACCACCTCCTCTGAAAGAGCTTCTCAGCCGCTCTTGCAGGAAATCCGCGATGCCATCAAACTGAAAGGAACCCCCAGTATCGAAATCTGCGGAAGGATTGGGGGTACAGTCTATGCGATCGACCACGTTCCGGATGCCCGTTTTGACAGATTGCTCAGACTTGATGAGAGAACCCGTGTCATGCAGGAAATCACCCAACTGGCACCCAGCCGTACACTTCCGGATTTCAGCGCGGATGGTCTCTACATGGTTTATCAGGGGAATCCGTTCGACCGCACTCAGGACACCGTCTACTTTCAGGAGGTCCTCGAGGGGGCCAAACCCACTGTATTGATTGAGGGAATCTCTGGACAGGTGAATGAAGCGGATCCGGCTTTCCTGCCGGGAGACCGGGTCCTTTTTGTTCACCGGGGAACTGAGCTGCGCTCGATTCATCCCAATGAAGAACAACCCACTCTTCATTGGCCGCAGTCTCTGCTCCCATGAGGCTCTGCTGATGAGATGGAAATGAAAAGACAGGAGGATCATGGAATGAGTTCATACCCGTGCAGAAAGGTTTCCTGGTGGCAGGGAATCAGGGTTCTCATTCTGTTTATCGTCATTCTCCCTGGTATCTACCCTTCGCGTGCTCCCGCTGAATGTCCCTACTCCAGCTCCCAGGGTCCTGTTGTTGCCGGTTTTTCTCTGAGCAGCTGGGATGAATACTGGGATCTCCTCCAGGCCAGCAATATGGGAAGGATTGTTTTCGAGACAGTCGCTGATGATGTTCTCCCCACCATTCTGGATCTGGCGGATGCGACCGGTGAGATCAGGAACCTCCCCAGGATCCTGCATGAATTTGTGGAATCATTGGACAACTCACTGCTCAGAAAATCCTCAATCCAGGGAACCCTGCAACGTTCAGATTCAGCGTTTCCTGGTTTCAGTGTGACACTTCGTCTTACTCCTCCAGGTACGAATGCCGAGAGACTGTACCAGGACATTTCCGGATTCATGAACACGGTCGCCACCCAGTCCCGGGGAGCATTGGTCTGGTTACCTGGCGCTGAAAAAAGCTGCCTTGGATTGGCGGTACTTGAGTCCGCAACCTCGCCAGTTCCAGTGGATGGGAGGGGGCTCTTTTTCCTGCACAGGGCTGGTCCTTCAGTCATCCTCACCACAGACCACCTCTTTGCTCCGGGTGAATCAGAACGAGGCCCAGGCGCCAGGATCGGGGAACTCTGGAACCGGCTTCCGGAACCTGTGGTTTCATCGGTAGTTATTGACCTGACGGAACTGGCGGCCCTGCTCAATGGTTGTGTGAAACCCCTTATTGATCTGATGGCATCCGCAACCTCAGAGGCGGCTTCCTCATTGGTCCTGGATGAGACAGAAGTGGCTCTCTTCGATCAGGATCCGGAAACCCTGGAGAAACTGCGCAAAGTTGAGAAGGATTTCAATCAACTGATGCCCTCATTCCAACCCGAGTCGATTTCCAGGCCGATCAAGAACATCCTCGACTTCCTTGGTGACCAGGGGGTCCTATTGTCTGGTCTGGGGCCCACGCCGGGAGGTGTCCTTGGAACCAACCTCTGGTCTGTGGATTCGAACACTCCCAATGGGAGTCTCTTT
>CAYZUX010000193.1:0-11496 GCA_964481775.1 uncultured bacterium
GTATCAGGAGCATACCATGGATGCAGATCAAAAGGGTGATCCGGCCCAACGTGGTCTGGCTGTACCTTGTCTGGTGATCTTTGCGGTGACGTATGTTCTGGGTTCTCTTGTGAGTTTTTTTGTCCTTTATCAGGAGGCTCCAAAAGAATCCATAGTAATCCTTTTGGGGTGGTCTTTGCTTGTCCCAGCGTCGGTTTTCTCCATGCCGCTTCACTTTATCGTGCTTTACCCTCTTGAGTTCGTGTGCTTCGGGGTTCTCTTGATTATGGGTTTTGTTCATTTTATGAAATGGCTTCACTTCGAGAATCGGAGAAAAGTGAACTTGGCTATTGTCTTTGTGTTTGTTGGTTATTGGGTGTGGTGGATCATCTATGCGGCGGTTAACTTCCAGTATCTATTCTTATAATGCGAAAGCTTTAAGAAAAACGGTGGGGCAAGCCCCACCCTACACCAGGCAACAAGTTGGGTGAGGTGGTTGGAATGGTGGGGCAAGCCCCACCCTACGCCAGAGTATCAGGAGCATACCATGGATGCAGATCAAAAGGGTGATCCGGCCCAACGTGGTCTGGCTGTACCTTGTCTGGTGATCTTTGCGGTGACGTATGTTCTGGGTTCTCTTGTGAGTTTTTTTGTCCTTTATCAGGAGGCTCCAAAAGAATCCATAGTAATCCTTTTGGGGTGGTCTTTGCTTGTCCCAGCGTCGGTTTTCTCCATGCCGCTTCACTTTATCGTGCTTTACCCTCTTGAGTTCGTGTGCTTCGGGGTTCTCTTGATTATGGGTTTTGTTCATTTTATGAAATGGCTTCACTTCGAGAATCGGAGAAAAGTGAACTTGGCTATTGTCTTTGTGTTTGTTGGTTATTGGGTGTGGTGGATCATCTATGCGGCGGTTAACTTCCAGTATCTATTCTTATAATGCGAAAGCTTTAAGAAAAACGGTGGGGCAAGCCCCACCCTACACCAGGCAACAAGTTGGGTGAGGTGGTTGGAATGGTGGGGCAAGCCCCACCCTACGCCAGGGTATCAGCAACAGGTTGGTTGTGGTGGTTGAAATGGTGGGGCAAGCCCCACCCTACACCGGGGGATCAGTTGCAGGGATTGGAAGGGTGGGGCTGGAAACTTCAGTCGTGTGGTCTTGCATCATTCCGTGTATGATCGCTCCCCGGTATGACTCTCTACCAACCTCTTGAAGATTTACGTCCAGCGGATCTTCCGGAAAAGAAACTCTCCTTCTGGCGTCTGGCTGGACCCGGTGCGGTTCTGGTGGGGCTCTCGATCGGGGCGGGCGAGATCATAGTCTGGCCGCGCATGGTGGCCCAACAGGGCGCGGGGATGGTGTGGGCGGCGGGTGTGGGGTTGATCCTGCAGCTGTTCATCAACTTCGAAGTCGGACGCTGGACTATCGCTACCGGGGAGACCGTGTACACGGGTTACTGCCGTGTGTGGCGTGGTTTCGCTTTCTTCTTCATCCTCTTCAACATCCTCGGCTGGCTGGCTCCCGGTTGGGGCCGGGCCTCCGGCCTGGCTCTCAAGGCTCTTTTGGTGGGACCGCAAGGATTCGGGAATGACACCTTCTGGACCATCGTGACCTTCATGGCGGTGGCGGGACTGCTGTTTGGGCCCAAACGTATCTACAAATCCGTGGAGCTGAGTATCGAAATCCTGGTGGTCATCGTGACAGTCAGCTTGGTGGTGCTGGCATTTGTGGTGGGAACCTGGGCCGCCATGGGAGAGATGGCTAAGGGGCTGGTGAACTTCGGCTACAAGGCGCCTGGAGTCACGGTCAAGGAACTTTTCATCCTGGTGGTCTTCGCGGGTGCGGGCGGGACCGCCAACCTCTTCTATACCTTCTACCTGCGCGACAAACACATCGGGATGGGGGGATTGCTTCCCAGCCTGCTCAATCCCTTGCGCGGGAGATCTGAGACGATTCCCTCGACTGGATTTACCTTTCCCGATGACGAAAAGAACCGCTCCCGTTTCCTTGCCTGGTGGAATTATGTGGTCAAAGACCAGGTTCTCTTCTTCTGGTTCCTCAACTCTCTGACCATCCTGCTGTTCATGTTCGGGGCGTTGGCTGTGCTTCGACCTCACGGGATTGTGCCTTCTCAGGGAACTCTGATCTGGGATATGTCGAACCTGTTGGGGGAGGCCTGGGGAGTAGGGGGAAGATACCTTTTCCTTGTGGTTGGAGTCGCTACCCTGTTCAGCACCCAGCTGGCTCTGGTGGATGGAGTTTCACGCTCCATTTCGGACATCGTCTACACCAATTTCCAATTCGGTAAGCACCGTCCCCTTTCCCAGTGGTACCTGATCGTGGCGGCCAGTTGGATGGTGGTGGGATGCCTGATCACCGCTTTCATGGAGAGCCGTGGAGTCAGTGAGCTGGGATTCCTGTTTAACGCGGCCTATATGGGAGGTTACGCCATGGCGGTTTACTGTCCCCTGATGCTTTATATGAACCACCGTTTCCTCCCCAGGGTGGCGCGTCCAGGGATCCTCTGTACAGCCATGATGGTGGTGGCCAGCATGGTCTATGGAGTCTTCGCGATGCTGTCTCTGTACTGGGAAATTTCCAGCAGGCTGGGATAAACCAGGCCACTACTTCCTGACAAAGCATTCGTTTTAATATAATGGTGAAGTTAGTCTTTGAAGATTGATAGTAACTGTACCCCATAGCCATGAACAACATCGAAAGCTCCAGGAGTGATCGTTTATGAAACCCGAAGTCCCTACTGAGGCTCCTCAGCCCAAGCAACGTCGGACGCTGAGTGGCATCTTTTTCACTTTCCTCGCCAAACACCTTCAAAAATCAGAAACTGGAAACAAGGTGGTCAGGCATGTCATGGAACGGATCGGAGCCTACAGCCAGGCCTGGTCATTCACCCTGACCATCGCGCTGGTCATCCTGCTGCGCTGTACCGTGGTCACGGCTTTTTATATTCCGAGCCAGTCGATGCTGGATACCCTTCAGATCAATGACCGGGTGTTCGTTTTCCGTTTGGCGTACCTTTTTACTGAACCCAAGATCGGCGACATCGTAGTTTTCAAAGTACCTGAAACGATCCCCAACTACGACCCTGATAAACCGATCTGGATAAAGCGTGTGGTGGGATTGCCGGGCGACCGGGTGGCGATAGTCAACAATCACCTGGTTGTGAATGGGAAGATGGTTTCAGATCCTCCTTTTTTCAGACGGAATCCCTATTGTGCCCCCCATACTTATGCCAAGGATTTTCCCGAGGTATTGGTGCCTCCCGAGCATGTTCTTGTGTTTGGGGATAATTCGAGGGACAGCTATGACAGCCGTTTTTGGGGGCCTGTCCCTGAAAACCGGATCATCGGGAAAGCTTTTGTCCGTTTCTGGCCGTTGTCACGGTTGGGACCTTTGCATGGGGAGAGTGTCAGTCCCCTCCCTGCCGGGAGCTGAGAAGAGAGGGTGAGTGCTGCGGAGTTTGTCTGAGGGGGTCAAGCGACCACATCCACATGGACTACGCCGGACTCATCCCTGGTAACACCCTCGGGCGGCTGTTCCTGAGTCTCCTTGTCTTCAGACTCCTTCTTTTTGCGAGGGCGGTATTGTAGTCCAGGGCCGGTGCTGAACCCGCCTTGCCAATTCTCCAGATTCGGGATATGGAAGATTCCTCCGACTTCCATGTGCTTCTCACCTCCTCCTTGAGGCGGCTTTGTAAAGGGAAAAACCTTACGCTGCTCAGGATACCTTATCGGCAGCTCTTTTCTAAGTTTAACAGTTTTGGGGACCTTGCACAGGTTTTCCCGGTCAATCGGGTTTCGAAGCCCTCTTTTGTGGTCTAAACTCAATCTCACTCTCACCACCTACAGGAGGGCAAGCGTGTTCCGTTTCACACTCTCATTCATCCTCTTCATTCCATGCCTTACAAGCCAGATCCATGGGGCTGAGTTCAAGGTGGAACGCATCTTCGGTCCCGAGGTTCCAACTGGAAGGTACAAGCACCCGGCCAGCTTCACCGAGCTGGAGAATGGCGATCTCTATCTTGCCTACTATGGTGGCGAGGGAGAATACGAGGGGGACACGGCGGACTTCGGGGCGCGTCTCAAGAAAAGCGAAACGAAGTGGACAGATCCCGTGGTGATCGCCGATACCCCCTGGCTGGCGGAGGGTAATCCAGTCGTCTGGCAAGCGCCGGATGGACTGGTCTGGCTTTACTACCTTAACCGTTATGGCGACACCTGGTCGACTTCGAAAATCCGGGCCAAGATCTCCAGGGATGGCGCGCACACCTGGTCTGATCCGATCCAGGTCACCTGGGAGGAGGGCACCATGGTGCGAGGCCATCCCATCGTGCTGATGAATGGAGATTACCTGCTGCCGATCTACCATGAGACCGGACATGACACCGAGGTGGTGGGGGCCGACAGCACTTCACTGTTCCTGCGTTACAATCCCAAAACTCACACCTGGAAAGAGACTGGAAGGATCCGTTCCAAAAAGGGCAACATCCAGCCCGCCGTTGTCCAGATCGATGAGAATTATCTGATCGCCTACTGCCGTCGTTGCGGCGGCTATGAACCCACCAATGATGGCTGGCTGGTGCGAGCAGAATCGCATGATGGAGGCGAAACCTGGAGCGAGGGAATCGATTCCAAATTCCCCAATCCCAATGCGGCGGTCGACATTAAGAAGCTTCGCAATGGGCATCTCATCATGGCTTACAACGACAGTATGAATGAACGCAACCCGCTGACCGTGGCTATTTCCACCGACAACGACAAAACCTGGCCGTACAAGAAGGACATCATCAACCAGCCCGGCGGTGACTTTGGATATCCGACTCTACTACAGACTCAGGATGGGAAGATCCACCTTTTGTTCACCTCGGAGGAACGGACTGTGATCAACCAGGTGGTGTTTGAGGAGGGGGATATTACGGGGAAATAGACCACGGCTGGAGTAGCGAATTCATTCGCATCGTTTCACCCTCTCGTGTCACAAGGCGAATAAATTCGCTACTCCACCTGATATGATTGGAATTCTCCAGCCCGTGGCCTCAGGCTTATTCCACCAAGAAACTGTAGATGCCATAAACGATATCCAATCCAGTGAGGATATGGATCTCGAAGAGGATCTTCGCGAGTATCAATCCAAGAACTGCCACAAGACTCAGGCGTTGCCACCACCCCGCGCCATGAATGAATCCATGACGAATCGTGTAGAAACCGAAAAAGCCGAGGAGTCCATTGATGAGTGGATAAGCAAATAAGAAGACCCACTCCAGTGGATTGCTGATTCCGGGATCTCCATCGCATCCACTGGGGGGGATGGGCATGTATTCAAATTGGAGATACCACATGTAGCCGTTGTCCATCCCGGTATCATCAAGCGACATCTTGAGCGCGACGGGAATAGAGACCAGGACAAAGAGGAGTGCCAAGGAAAGAGGCCCCCAGGATGGCGGCCACACAATCCGGCGTTTCCGCAGGAGGAGAACCACCTCGGCATCGAATATCAACCAGGCAACTGAGAGCCAAAGGATGGGATTGAGGATTTCCCAGATCATGTGATTCCATTCTCCTCAATGTGTAAGATGGGAGTTTCCCGTGGAGTAGCGAATTCATTCGCATCGTTTCACCCTCTCGTTTCACAAGGCGAATAAATTCGCTACTCCACCTGATTTGATGAGGGATTCTTCCGCCCCGTCTGGCATGATAGAATCGAATGTTCAGCTTGGGATAGGGCTGTAAGACCGCATCCTCGTAAGAGAATGTGCGGTATTTCTATGGCTCAACACAACTTCACAAGAAGAGGAGATAAAGAATCATGCCGTTAGTACCCATGCTTCAGGTGCTCGAGGAAGCCGCCAAGAAAGGCTACGGAGTCGGCGCCTACAATGTCAACAACATGGAACAGATCCAGGCAATCATGCGTGCCGCCAAGGAGACGCAGTCGCCGGTGATCATTCAGGCCTCAAGAGGCGCGCTGCAATACTCGAACCTGATCTACCTCCAGAAACTCATGGAGGCCGCCACAATCGAGAATCCCGAAATCCCGACAGTCATGCATCTCGACCATGGGAACTCCCTGGAAACCTGCAAGACCGCCATCGGTCTGGGTTTCACCTCGGTCATGATCGATGCCTCACTCATGCCGGATGGCAAGGCGATCGCCTCCTATGAGTACAATGTCGAAACTACCCGTTCTGTGGTCGAGTATGCTCATGAGCGTGGCGTGACTGTCGAGGCCGAGCTGGGCTGCCTGGGTGGCATCGAGGATGGCCATGGTGCGGGCCTGGCCGCCGATGATACCTCGCACCTGACCGATCCCGATCAGGCCGTGGACTTTGTCAAGAAGACCGGTTGCGACTGCCTCGCGGTGGCCATCGGAACCAGCCATGGCGCTTACAAGACCCTGCGTTATGACAAGGATGGCAATGCCCTGCCGCCGCACCTGGCCCTGGATCGTGTCGAGGCAGTCGAGAAGAAGCTGGCCGAGGCAGGGTTTCCCAACTACCCCCTCGTCATGCATGGTTCCTCCAGTGTGCCCCCCGAGCTGGTCGAAATTGTCAATATGTACGGTGGCAAGATGAAGAAGACCATGGGTATCCCCATGCAGGATATTCAGTGGGGGATTCAGCGTGGAGTGCGCAAGATCAATGTCGATACCGATGGACGTATCGCCATTACCGGCGCCATCCGCAAAGTCTTTGCCGAGACACCAGAGAAGTTTGATCCACGCGATTACCTCAAGCCGGCCCGCGAGGCGCTCTATGAACTCATCAAGGGCAAGATGATCGCTTTTGGTACCAACGGCCACGCTGGGGATTATGCCCCCATGACACTGGAGCAGATGGCCAAGCGTTATAAGAAGTAGACCCGGATCCGCCAGGTAGAAAAGAGTTTAACAGCAGAAAAGGCTGGGAGCTCCGGAAGGGGTTTCCAGCCTTTCTAATAGAAGCCAATTAACCCGGATCAGCCCCTTACAGCGACTCGGCGATTTTCTTGGCCACTTCCCTTGTGACTTCAGGTTTCAGGTAGGCCCCGCTAGCAACACGTTCCCGGGCCTGCTCGATGACATCGAGACGGACCTCGGGTACGGTTTTGGCGAGCTCGCTGTACATCGCCACTTCGACCGCCTTGCTGGAGGCTGTGGAAATCTCCACCTTGTCCACAATGGGACCTGCCTCGGGAGGCTTTTCGACTCTACGGATTTTTGCGGATGCTACCTCGGCCGGGTTGATCCCGGTAATACCGCGTACGTCAGTCATTGGCATTTCCCCTCAAAATGCGCGATGTCCCCACTAATCTCCCCCCACTCGAGCTTTCATCGGCCCTGAGGAACAGACACCACTCAATGGCAGTGTATCTTATCGGCATGGGAGTGCAAACCCTGAGAGTTTTATAAAAGAAAGAAATAGCGGAGCCGCCTGGGAAAGACGGCTCCGCGGATTGGAAAGGTACCGGCCACCACCTGAGGGGGAGGTAGTGGCCGGGGCTGGGATGGGCACCAGCCCTTAAAAAGGGCACAGCGCACTCTTGGCCGAGGAAGCAGTAAGCGCCGATTGCCCTGGCAGAACTCAGTCGGGGGTTAAGGATTCGGGACCTCATCGTCGTCCCCTTTTTTCTCCCCGGTCTCCGGGAGGTCTCATCCTCAACCCGCTATGAACTATCGTCCCAGAACCAAGAAACTTTATGAGGAAATCTTCCTTAACCTTATCAATGATGGTAAGTTAAGATTGTTGAGGAGTTAGAACAAAAGCCTTCTTTACAGAGGGGCTGAAATCGCTCCATGCAAGGGATACCATCGCCCCATTCTGGGAAGGAACCAAGGGATGAAACACACCATTTTTTTACTGTCAGTCATTGTCACACTGTTGTGCCTGAGGCCTGGGAACGCGGTTGAGTACCCACTCAAGGCGGGAACACAGGTCATTTTCGATGCGACCACGATGGGGATGGGGGCTCCCCCGCTTGCCATCCGTTATGAGCTGTGGGTCCTGGAGGAGCGTGAACCCGGCAAGTTCGCCGCGGTGTGGGTTTTCTTCAACAATCCGAGAGCGCCCGAGGAAAGCCTGGCGGGTGCGCTGCCTTTGATGATCGATAAAATGGGGGCCAAGCAGTTTCCACGTGAACGGGAAGTGACCTATGTTCTTCAGGAGACGGCGGAGACCTTTCTGCCGGATCTGACCCCGGCACGCTCATTTGAAAAGGTCTGGAAAGGACCAGTAACAGTGACTGGACGCTATTTCTCATTTGAACCCATTGGACAGGAGAACAACCTGGTCCGTTGCAGATTCGCCCAATATGGTGAAGACAAGATGGACCAGATTGTGGGAATCCTGACCACCGGAGATGCCTTCTTTGATCCGAAAGCCGGCTGGTTGCGCAGCATGGATCTCTCCACCACACGTCAGACCCCTCAGGGACCCATGATCATCTCCAAGGCCAGTGCACGGCTTACCAAAGTGGTACAAAAAGATTCGGCCTGGGCAACCAAGCGCCAGGAGGAGGCCAAGACTTTCTTTACTTCTCTCCAACAGCATGATGACCTGCTGTTCAAAGCCAATGATGACCTTGCCGCAGCGACCATCACCCTCTCTCCCATTGAACAGATGTGGCAGTCATATCTCACCCAGAGCGAATCCTCGATCTTCGCGCCGCTGGCACGCAACCACATGCTGGTGATGAAGTCCGAGCTGCCCGCGCTTCAGGGGCTCTGGCTGGCAAGGAAAAAAGTGGTTGGGACTCCCTCTCCGGGGTGGACGCTCAAGGATACCTCGGGTTCGCCCTATTCGCTTGCGACCGTGGGGCAACAACCGGTCTTCCTGCTGTTCTGGTCGAAGTTGAGCTGGGAATCCCTGATGGCCATCCGCGAACTCAAAGAGATCAAGGCCACCTATGAACCCCGTGGATTGATCGTCCTGCCCATCAACCTCGATGCCAGTGACAAGGATGCCACCGATGCCTTGACCACACTGGGAGTGAATCTGGCTACCCTGCGGAACACCGATCCCAATCTGCTTGCGGCGTATGGCATCCCTCTGGGAGTGCTTCCTTCCACGGTCATCCTGGACCGGACCCACAAGATCGTGGATGTCCATTACGGATGGGGGAAGAGAGTTTTCCGTGATCTCAGGCAAAAGCTGGAAGAAGTCCTCAAGCCCTAGGGTTTGAAACAAACCATGGATCTCCTAGTCCTTCTTGCTCGCTTTGGGGGTGATGCCATTGCGCTGATCCTGCTCTATGACTTCTTTGTCCAACCCTTCCGTTTTTATGGGATGGACCCGCTCACCCGTTTTGTCTGGGGAGCGGCAAGGTGGATCTGTGGACCCTTTGAAAGTATCTCACGCAGGATTATCCGGCTTCCCGACCGGGACCTGACGCCGTTATTTGCCCTGGTCATTGTGCTTTTCTGCCGGGGATTGATTTATGCCGCCGCCGCCGCGCTGAACCGTCCCGACCTGGCCGTGATCGTACTGGGGATCACGCTCAGCTTTCAGGAACTTTTCACCCGGTTGCTGATTCCCTCACTGCTGTTCATCATCTACATCGATATTCAGCTCGCTCGGCACCAGGACACTTTCATTGGCAATGTACTGGTCATGATGGTCCATGACCTGGCGAAACGTTTCGTGGTGATGATCCGCAAGCTGCTCCCCTCTTACCGTCCTGTTCCGGTTTTTATCTCCATCTTTGTCATCCTGTGCCTGTTTCAGTGGGTCCTGGTGGTGGTGACTCTGCTTCCCTTTATGGACTCGCAGGCGCTCGAGGTATTACCCTTAGTCCTTGAGCCTCCCGGACTGGAGACTGTGGATACACCGCTGTTGTTCTTTCCCGTGGTTTTCATCCAAGTCGCCAGGACATTTCTGTTTGGAATCTTTGTCCTGTTACTGCTCAACATGATCGCCAGTTTTTCAGGAATGGATCCTTATGACCGGACAGCGATTCTGCTGGGACTGATCATTTCACCCTGGGTCACCCTGTCGAGGAGGTGGTTTCCATTTGCCCGGGTGGGGATGATCGACTTCTCCGTGGCGATTCTGCTGTTTCTGTTGTGGTTGCTGATGGATATCCTTGCAAGGATTGTGGAACAGCTGGGGTGACGGCTGGACTTGTTCCTGTTGCCGGGGAGCCTTCCTTCGCGCGTGTTCTCCCCCTAAACTTCCCTCAGTAAGTGGAAAAGGGGAAAAATCTTTCCCATGCCATCCTGTGTTCCGATGGGGGTTTGTCAGTTGGCCTTAACTTATTTTCGTAAGAGATCCGGGGAGGTGATGAGTGTCCTCCTGTGCCTGGGAGGCCTGATCCTGTCAGGCTGTGGTGAGACACCTGCCTCGATGAACCAGGCGGCCCTGGAAAGTCTTGCCAGGGGTGACTCCCAGGCGGCAGAGAGTCTTCTCAAAAAGGCGATTGAGAGGGATCCAGTCAACAAAGTCCTCATCGGGAACCTGGTGGAGGTTTTTTTCCGTGGCGGGAAATGGGATGATGCAGCCCAGGTCCTTGAGAAGACGCAGTCGATCGAGGGCCTTGCAGGAGACAGTGCTCTGAGAACCCGTCTTGCTGAAACCTATGTCATGAAAGGAGAGCCCGATAAGGCTTATCCCATTCTGAACCAGCTGCTCAAGGAAGCCCCCGAGGATGAGTATCTCCTTTTCCTGCATGGATTCACCGCTGTTTCACCCGAGACAGCGATCACCTCACTGACAAAAGCGATCCAACTGAAGCCCGAACGGAAAGAGTCTTATCTCGCGTTGGCACGTGCCCAGGCCTGGGCGGGAGACACGGAAACCGCACGACAAACCCTGAAGACCTGTGAAGCCAAGGTGGGTGTTTCAAAAGAGCTGTTCCTCTACGAGGTGGGATTGTATCTCCGCGATGGGGATACTGAGATGGCACGGAAGCTTCTAGATTCGGCGGCCAAAGAGATGAAGGACGCCCCGGAGGCCAAGCTTTTTCAAGCCTATCTGGACCTCGGCGACCGGAAAATTCCCGAGGCCCGTGCGGCTTTCGAGACTCTTGAGGAGTCCCCCGAGGTTGCGGTCAGGGCCAAGCTGGGGGCTGCACTGTGTATGCTCATTCAGGATGATCCCAATCTGGCCATCGAACTGTGCGAGGAGATAGTCCAGGCCAATCCCAAGGAAGTGACCGCGCATAACCTGATGGGACTGGGCCAGCTCAAGCGGCTCCAGAAGTTCCTCGCCAAAAGGAGTTTTGAGACCTCCCTGGAAATCAATCCGGACCAACCCGCGATCCGGGCTTTGACCGGAAGGCTGGCCGCCCGATGAAAATTGACGTAAAGGGTGGGGAAATCAGGATCAAGCAGTTTTTTTTCCAATTCCCCGTGGAATGGAGTTGACAACAGTCACAGGAAGGCTGTTCAATCCCTGTGGATTTTGTTCTGATGACTTTGGTTTGATGGGGTTAGGCGGTAGCGAGTGCTCCGCGATAATTCGAGAAGGTGGTAAGGTTCGCGTCGGTTAGGAGGAAGTCAGTCAGCGGCTGGGTATGCGGTTAGAAGGAAAC
>CAYZUX010000194.1:0-11388 GCA_964481775.1 uncultured bacterium
CACCTCGCGCCCCCCCCGGGTTGCCATACGGGCACGGAACCCGTGGGTCCGCTTCCTTTTCAAGCGGCTCGGTCTGAATGTCGGCTGCACAAACCTTCTCCTCGAGATGTTTCTTTTGGGTCAAACTGTATTGATTTCTAATGGCTTGAGGGACTTATGTCAAGGGTGAGGGGGAAAGGCGGGTGGTTCCCATTCGTTTTTGTTATCAAAGATCGCCTCAATTTCATCATTAGAAAGGTCAAAATGAATCCCTTGAGCCAGGATCTCCTTCTTAAACAATCCATGTGTGGATCTCGTCTTTTTTCTGATCCTACCTATCGTGCTGGCGGAAGAATATGTTGGTTGTGCGTTGGATCATCAATGTAGACGGAAGGGGTAGAAGGGCCTGGAACCGATTGTTTTGGTTGCTTACGCTCTTGGAGACAATTAGACTATTCCTAGTCTATCATGAAAGGAAATATCGACCATGAAACCTTTCCAAGAGGGATGTGTTGGGGCCAATGAGGCCAAGAACCATTTCTCGAAACTACTCGATCGGGTCACTGAGGGCGAGGTGGTCACCATCACCCGTAGGGGGCATCCAATTGCCCGGATGGTGCCCATCACCACAAAGCGTCAATCAACAGTAGAGGAAAGACGCGCTGCAATTGAGGGGATCATTAAACTCTCCGAAGGTCTCTCCCTCGGAGGGATGAAAATTAAAGACTTGATTGAGGAAGGACGCCGTTGAAACCGGCTTTTGTTTTGGACTGTTCTCTCACTATGACCTGGTGTTTTGGTGAGGAGGCCTCAACGGAGTCAACACGACTACTCAAGCGATTAGATTCTGAATTTGCTCTTGTTCCGTCACTTTGGTTTCTGGAAGTGACAAATATTCTGGCTTTGGCAGAAAAGCGTGGCAAAATATCAACCTGGCAAGTCGATGATTTCATATTCAAAATCAGCTTTCTGAACCTAGAAATCGATTACGAAGCCTCCGAACGCGCCTTTTCACATCTCTTACCCCTTTGCCGCAACCATGGGCTGACCAGCTACGACGCTGTTTATCTCGATCTGGCCCTCAGGAGTGGTCTTCCATTGGCTTCATTGGATAACGATCTTCGCGCTTGCGCACAACTCCATGGAATAGAAGTCCTTGGCCAATAGTAGATATACTTCCCCACCTCCTCATCTTCCCCCCATTCTTATGTTATTTTGAACGTGTTATCCCCTTTTGGAGAATTCCGATGACCAGTCATTCTATTCCCACCGAGGAAACTTCCCGCAAGAAGGCCGGCGGTTATGATCCCCAGACCATCGAACCCAAGTGGCAAGCCTATTGGCTGGCCAATAAGACCTTCAAGACCGAAATCGACCGGACCAAGCCCAAGTACTATGTCCTCGACATGTTCCCCTACCCCAGCGGGGATGGACTGCATGTCGGCCACCCGGAGGGATATACCGCCACTGACATTGTGGCCCGCTACAAACGCATGAAGGGATTCAATGTCCTTCACCCGATGGGTTGGGATGCCTTCGGACTCCCCGCGGAACGTCACGCAGTCCGTACCGGCGAGCACCCCGCCATCATCACCAGAAAGAACTGCGAAACCTTCCGCCGTCAGATCCAGGCTCTCGGGCTTTCTTATGATTGGGACCGCGAGATCAACACCACCGACCCCGGTTACTACAAATGGACCCAGTGGATTTTCACAGTCCTCTTCGAGCGCGGCCTGGCTTACCGCACCGAGGCCCCGGTGAACTGGTGCCCCGCATTGGGAACAGTGCTCGCCAACGAAGAGGTCAAGGATGGCAAATATGTGGAGACCGGCGATCCGGTCGAGAAACGGATGATGCAGCAGTGGATGCTGCGCATCACCGCTTACGCCGAGAAACTCCTCTCCGGTTTGGATGAAGTCGACTGGCCGGAAAGCATCAAGGCCATGCAAAGGGAGTGGATTGGACGTTCCGAGGGAGCTGATGCGGTCTTCAGGGTGGCGGGCAGCAACCGTGAGTTCATGATCTTCACCACACGTCCCGATACCCTATATGGCGCCACCTACTGCGTGCTCGCTCCAGAACACCCCCTGACTCTGGAGATCACCACACCCGACCAGCGTGCGGCGGTCGAGACCTATATCAATGCTGCTTCAAAACGTAGCGCGCAGGATCGCATGGCCGCTGAACGCGACAAAACGGGTGTTTTCACCGGGGCCTATGCGGTTAATCCTGTCGATGGGCGTGAGATTCCGATCTGGACCGCCGACTATGTTCTGGCCGAGTATGGTTACGGCGCCATCATGGCAGTCCCGGCGCATGATGAACGTGACTATGAATTCGCAACCAAGTTCGGGCTGCCGATTGTAGAGGTGGTCAGCGGCGGAGATATCTCAAAAGGGGCCTTTACCGGTGATGGCATCCTGGTGAACTCACCTGTCATCAACGGTCTACCGGTCCCTGAAGCAAAACGGAAGATCAGCGCCTGGCTTGAGGAGAAAGGTCTGGGTAAGGCCACGGTCACCTACAAGCTGCGTGACTGGCTCTTTTCCCGTCAGCGCTATTGGGGCGAACCTTTCCCGTTGGTGACTCTTGAGGATGGAACCATCCGTGCGATACCCATGAAGGATCTCCCGGTCGTCTTGCCTCCACTGGAGGACTACCGTCCCACCGCTGATGGGCAACCCCCCTTGGCAAGGGCGCGAGAATGGGTAGAGACACAGGAACCTGTCTCAGGAAGAAAGGCATTCCGTGAAACCAACACCATGCCGCAGTGGGCCGGCTCTTGCTGGTATTACTTGCGCTTCTGCGATGCCTGCAATGATCAAGAGGCCTGGTCCAAAGAGGCTGAGTCCTACTGGATGCCGGTCGATCTCTATGTGGGTGGAGCGGAACATGCAGTACTGCATCTGCTTTACTCCCGTTTCTGGCACAAAGTGCTTTTCGACGCTGGCCTTGTCTCAACCTCCGAGCCTTTCCAGAAACTCTTCAACCAGGGGATGATCCTGGCTCACTCCTACCAGGACGCACAGGGCAAATACTATTACCCCCACCAGGCCGAGAAACGCGGCGAGCAGTGGGTGGTGAAAGAATCAGGGGTGCCACTCCAGGTCCAGGTCGAGAAGATGAGCAAGTCCCGTTATAACGTGGTCAACCCGGACACAGTGGTACAGGAGCTTGGTGCTGACTCGTTGCGTCTCTACGAAATGTTCATGGGGCCGCTCGATCGTGAGAAGCCCTGGACCGAGGAGGGAGTTCAGGGTGTCCATCGCTTCCTGCGACGGGTTTGGGCTGTTTTCATAAACGAGGATGGTTATCTCCATCCGAAGATTGTGAATGATGGTGGCGATCCTTTGGTGAACAAGATCCTTCACAAGACCATCAAAGAGGTCACCCGTGACATCGAAGAACTTCAATTCAACACCGCGATCTCCCGGATGATGGAGTTTGTCAATGCCGCCACCAAGGCAGGGAAAGTGGACAGGGATGTGATGGAGCGGTTTGTGTTGGTTCTCTCCCCCTTCGCACCGCACCTGGCTGAGGAACTTTGGGAACGCTTGGGTCACTCAACTACATTGGCCTATGAGCCGTGGCCTGAATTTGATCCTGTCCAGCTGGTCGAAGAGACAATCCTTGTGCCAGTGCAGGTGAATGGAAAACTGCGAGACACCGTAGAGGTGCCAGCGGGATCAGATAAGGATGTCATTCTCGCGGCCGCGAAAGCCTCCGAAAAAGTCCAGCGCCAGATCGAGGGAAAGACGATAGTCAAAGAGATCTTTGTCCCCGGGAAGATGTTAAATCTTGTGGTGAAATGAAATCGCTGGCAAAGCACTCCTTAATTGTCATCTTTGTGCTTGGATGGGTTCATATCCCTGCGCGGGGTCAGGTTTGTGAAGGAATTGAGAATGGAGGTTTCGAGAGCGGCAACACGAGCTGGGTGATCACCTCTTCTGGTTCGCCGGTCGTCAGTCAGTCATCGCTGTTTTCAAGGACCGGATCCTGGTTTGCCTGGTTCGGTGGTCAGCTGTTTGAACCCCTGATGCAGAGTATTGAACAGACCATCACCATCCCCCTGGGCCGGGCTGAGCTCTCCTATTACTTGAGAATCCCCGAAAACTCCACCGATGAGGCCGATTTCCTCGCAGTCTCCATAGATGACAATGAATTGGTTTACTTCACCGTGGAGGATGCTACAGCTTTCAGAACAGGATATCGGAAGATCACACATAACTTGATCGATTTCGCGGATGGCACATCTCACACGATCCGTTTTGAAAGTTTTGTCAGCGGCACTCCTGTCACCAGCTTCCGTGTGGATGATATCTCATTGAATCTGTGTCCTGCGCCCAAGGGGGAAGAGTTATTCCTCTTCACAGATCGGTGGCGGGAAACAGGATATGGGACTGAGGAGTTGATTGGATTACTTGAAGAACTGAAAGGGAAATGAACAAACGTTGCAGTGGCGAATTTATTCGCTTTTTTATCACACGCCAATAAATTCGCCACCTCAGCTATCCGGCGGGGCAAGCCCTACTCTACTTCCCCGCTTTCTGAATCTTCCCCCAGGTGTCCCTCAAGGTGACTGTCCGGTTGAACACGAGATGATTGGGGGTTGAATCCGGATCGGTACAGAAATAACCCAGTCTTTCGAACTGATAACGCGCTCCGGGCTTGGCAGATGTTAATGAAGGTTCGACATATCCCACAATCGTTTCCAGTGAGTTGGGGTTAAGGTTATCTTTCCAGTCCTTCCCTTCCACAACCACATTCGGATCGGGTTCTGAAAAAAGATGATCATAGAGGCGGACCTTTGCCTGAACCGCATGAGCGGCGGAAACCCAGTGGAGTGTGGCTTTGACTTTACGGCCATCGGGAGAGTCTCCTCCACGAGTTTGCGGATCGTAGGTACAAAGAACCTCGGATATCATTCCGGTCTTTTCATCCCTGATGACCTCGACACACTTGATGAAATAGGCATAACGCAGACGAACCTCCCGCCCTGGACTCAATCGGAAGAACTTGTTGGGAGGGTCTTCCATGAAGTCTTCCTGCTCGATGTACAAAGTTCTTGAAAAAGGAACTTTCCGGGTTCCCGCCGATGGTTCCTCGGGATTATTGACCGCAATCATTTCCTCAACCTGGTCCTCGGGGTAGTTGACAATAGTCACTTTGAGTGGCCGAAGGATACCCATCACACGAGGGGCGGTTTTATTAAGGTTCTCGCGGATACAATCCTCCAGGAAGGCCATATCGACAGTGCTGTCTGACTTTGCTACACCGATACGACGGCAGAATTCCCGTATCGCTTCCGGTGGGTAGCCCCGTCTTCTCATTCCCGACAGGGTCGGCATCCGTGGATCATCCCAGCCGCTTACAAACTTCCCCTGGACCAGTTCCAAAAGTTTCCGTTTGCTCATCACTGTATATGTAAGGTTCAGGCGGGCGAACTCATACTGGCGCGAAGGAAAGATGCCAAGGTTTTCGATGTACCATTCGTAAAGAGGCCGGTGATCCTCGAATTCAAGAGTGCAGATGGAATGGGTGATCCCCTCGATGGAATCGGACTGGCCATGGGTATAGTCGTAGGTTGGGTAGATGCACCACTTGTTTCCTGTCCGATGGTGATGAGCCTTGAGTATCCTGTACATGACCGGATCGCGCAGGTTCAGGTTCGGAGAGGCCATATCGATTTTGGCACGCAGGACCCTTGACCCGTTTTCGAACTCACCGTTCTTCATTCGTTCAAAAAGGTCCAGGTTTTCTTCTACCGAACGGTTACGATAAGGGCTGTCTCGACCTGGCTCCTTGAGTGTCCCTCGATACTCACGAATTTCATCCGCCGAGAGGTCACAAACATAGGCCTTTCCATCCCGGATGAGTTTCAGCGCCCATTGATAGAGCTGGTCAAAGTAATCAGAGGCGTAAAAAAGACGATCTTCCCAGTCGAATCCCAGCCACCGGACATCCTCCTGAATAGATTGGACATATTCCTCTTCTTCTTTACAGGGGTTGGTGTCATCAAAACGGAGATTACACTTTCCACCGAATTCCTGGGCCACACCAAAGTTCAGACAGATGGATTTGGCATGACCGATATGGAGATACCCATTCGGTTCGGGTGGGAAGCGTGTATGGACCCTGCCCCCATTTTTCCCATCTTTTATGTCCTGGGAGATGATGGCTCGAATGAAGTCGGCTGAGCGGTTGGCACCCTTCTCTCCACTCTCCTCACTCGATTTATTTGTCCGTTCCTCCTTAGGGGGTTTCGGTTGACTGGGTGTTGTATCGCTCATTGTCTTCCTATACTGGCTTATTTCCACTATTTGAATCCTCAAGTATAAATGGTGATCGGTAAAAAGACTATCAGAGCTTTGGAAAGAATTGGCGGGTTCTTCGTTACTAGCTTCGTTGGATGTTGACTGTCCTTGCCTGAATAATGAAGGAAGTTCCAAGGTGGTTCGCGATAATCTTCACAGCCGGAGTACTGGCAAGGGTGATCATGCATGCATGATGAACAGAGAGAATTTCATCTTGAAGGTCTTGGTCGTTCTCCATCATGTTCACCTTGAGTCCAATAGAGAGACACTTGTCCGCTGAAATATGCCGTGCATGTGACAACGTGAGGGAGTGATCTCCAAGCTCACTGATAATCCTGTCTATGGTAGCATTAGAATCCGGAAGTTCACGAAACATTCCAGTCTTGAGCCAATCTCTGACTAGTTCTGTTGACCATTGAATGGCCTTTTGACATTCCCCAATAAAAGCAGGGGGATACTTCGCGATTAAAGGCTGCCAAACACGGGCAAGATTCGGATCCGAGAGAATTGCTGAGCGGGCTTCTTGAAACTCTTCCAGAACCCCGTGGGCAGGAATTCCTCTTATCTGAGGATCTATTGGACCGAGACTTGATTGTTTGCCCATTATAATTTCTTTAGCAGCGCATGCGATCATCGTTCCCGCCGACATCGCAATCTGGGGAACAATGACGCGTATATTCCTTTGAAACTTTTGATGGAGGTAATCAACGATTGATTCTGTTGCCGCTAAATCACCCCCTGGAGTATGCAGAATTAGGTCAAGACCACGATTACAATCGAGTTTATGAACGGTCGCCATAAGCCCGTTTTTGTCGTCGTCATTTATGGAAACAAGAGGGGAGGCTAAATCTGGTTTCTGGAGCCACCCACTGTAATAAAGGATTACATTCCTCTCTACTTTGTCACTGAGTTTTTGTACATACTTTCTGCGAACAAGGTCACAAACTGACCCTTCACGAGTAATCTCGTCAAGGATCTCATTCCAATTACCCATTTAGAAATCCGCCAGTCTTGTGGTGAGCCACTGAGACTTATACGTGTCTTGGTTTAATTCTTCTAAAACTGGCTTACTCAAATCTTGCATTAGGATGCGCTTTTCTTCAGACGCCAAGTCAAGGAGACGATAGGTTTCTTCTATCTCCTGAATGGTAAGCAGTGGCGGAGGAGAAAAAAATCCCGCACTTCCAGATTGGATTTCGGTCATGGTTGAGGCCTTTATAAATACTTATTGTATCTTCTCTTTTTTTCGTTACAGGTGGATAACTGTTGGATTATCGCGATTTATGCATCAGAAATCAAGATACGCGGTAATTTTTTTCATTTACATCTTGGTTCAAATCTGTTGATCCCCCGGCAGGATCATCAGCCTCGGAATCCTCACATGGGCAGGTTGTTCCAGGATGAACCTGACACAGCGGGCAACATCTTCGGCTGTCAACGGTTGGGTGATGTTCAGGGCTTTAGCCGGCGGTACCTCCCAGTGGCTGTGCAACTCGGTGGAAACCAATCCGGGTTCCACACAACTGATCTGAATATCTGTACCTGCAAACTCCATGCGTAAGGCCTCGGAAAGGCCCTCGATCGCATGTTTGGTCCCCGCATACCAGCCACCATAAAGCCGCACTTTTGTCCCGACAACACTGGATGAGTTGATGAGATGACCGGTACCCACTGATTGAAAATGACGCAAGGCTACAAAAGCCATCCGGTAAGCGGCTTCCACATTCACCCGGACCATCCTGCAGACACGTTCAATATCCAGCTTCTCAATCGAGGTCGTTTCAAGTATACCCGCATTGTTGAGGACAACATCACAACGCCCAAAAGCATCTATCGCAGACTGAATCAGGTTTCCTGGAAGCTTGGGATCTGTAATATCGCCGGGAATAATCACGGAATCCCGGAGATGATCCTTTAATTTCTGGAGACGGTCCTCACGGCGTGCGGTAAGAACCAGCTTCATCCCCGCCTCATGAAGATTTTCGGCTACTGCTTTTCCAATTCCACTGCTTGCTCCAGTTATCAGTGCAACCTTTTCTTGAAGTCTCATATTTCGTCCTCAAATTCCATGAAACTACGAAAAAGGGCGGGCCACTTTTTCAGCAACCCGCCCTTCAAACAACCTTTCAATCCTGTTTCTTAGAAGTGAAAACGCGCCGTTACCGTGTTGTTGATGTCGCCATCGCCGATGAAGCGGTATTCCATGGCATAGTCAAGGCTCAGGTTGCAATTGTAGGCCCAACCAAGTCCCCAGGAAACTGCATGATAATTGGCATCGAAAGATCCATTGTCACGGAAGTACTCGCCATACTGTGAGTAGTCATAATCATTAGTCTGGTAACGGTATCCAAGGCGGGGGAACAGACAATCGCGGTAATTCTGTTCCATGCCCACATGAAATCCCCAGCCTTTGATATCTTCATTAAACCTTTGAACTTCATCCTGGTTCGGTGCATATATCATTCCGCTGCCATCACGGTCCTGGTAATCAACTGAAGCAGCTAGAAGCGTACAAGGAAGAACTTGCCATGAGTAACCGAATTCGACTCCCCATGCGTCGAGATCATCCTCATCACTTCCGAAGTGCGATATGGAAGTTTCAGGGTTCCCATGTGCGAAATAAGTGGATGCACCAAAGGTCATTCCCTGGCAGGGACGGAGCTGTAAACCGAAATTATGGCGGAACCCATCCTCAAGCTCGTAGTCGCCCCAGTCATCATCAAGATCATCATTAAAATAATTGAGACTGTAACCAATGGAGAGACAATCATTCACCTTATAACCATAACCGGCGTTGAGGATATAACGCCGGGCATCCGTATCCTCAATATCACTATAGTCGGCGTCATCTACCCAAAGTCCAAAGCCAAAAACGCCACGACTGTAACAGGGCAACACAAGTTGAAGCCCACCCATATTCTTCCTGGCTTTTGAACCACGATAGATTGGATCACCCGCTGCCTTATCAGGATCCTGATAGTTGAATGGCTCGTAAGAAAAATCAGTTCCTGAAAACTCATCGTGGCTGTAGGTGATACCCACCTCAGGACCAACCACAAATCCAAGTCCGGCAGGATTTCCAAAGACACTTGAGATATCACTTGAAGTTACCAGACTGGCACCACCCATTCCTACCACTCGTGCCGTCTTCGGAAGGTCGTAATAACGGTCAAGACGACTTTCCACAATCCATTCCTCTATCTCATCCGCACGAGAAATAGGTATCCACGACACGCAAAGGATTATGGTGAGAACGACAAACAGACAGATACGCCTGAAACCAAAGACCGTGCTCATAGCACTCCTCCTCATCCCCATCTCGAATAGTTGTGACAAGTATCGTCTGGACAGACTCTGGGCTTAACGATTTTCGTGACTTTCCCTCGTTGGCCCTTCAGGAAACTCTGCTCCCCCCAGAGTGAGTTCCAGCTCAGAAACCAGTATAAGACGATAAAACTAAGAGATACAACCCCTTATTTGAAAAAAGTTGCTTCGTCCTCATAACCTGAAAAAGATGTGAAATTGTACTGAAAGGGTACCCGAAAAACTTGTTAAAGAATAAGGAGACCTTCCGCATTCCCAACAGCCACAAAAAACCTAGGAAAAAAGATGTGTTGAATGTGAAAGGAAGGATGCCGATAGGAACACGTTACCAACAGATATAAATCCTTTAATTTCAACCAGATAGGATATCAAATCAGTTCAGCCACAGGGTTAATAAAAAGGAAGATGAAATATTAAAAGATAGCATTCAATAAAAACTCACCTAAAGAGAACGAAGACGTTGACAGGCGTAGTAGGCAGCACCAAGCGCCCCTGAATCATCACCAAGGGATGCAGGTTCGACACGCGAAGTCAGGCGGTTTGATTCAAGAGAAATTTCGAAAGCCACTTGCCTGGCAATCGGGACAATGGCTTCGGGAATCGCGGAAACGACCCCACCACCCAAAATAACCACATCAGGAGCAAGAAGATTGATAAGAGACCCGGCTGTGACTCCGACAAACTCGGCAGCTTTATGAAAAGCCTTACGAGTCACAGGATCACCGGTACGGTAGGCTTCAGCAAGCAAAGAACTCCCGATTTTCTTTCCGCTTTTAAGATGAGGCTCCAACGAAGACTTCTTGCCTTTCTTAATATCATTTCTTATCCGGTTAATCACGGAAATACGGCTGGTAAGGGCCTCTACTGATCCTTTCAGTCCAAAAGGCCCAACCGGACCTCCATGTTGGATGATCATATGACCGAGTTCACCTGCGGTACCACTATTTCCATGGTAGATCTTTCCATCGAGAACAATTCCTCCGCCCACACCAGTTCCAAGAAAAATTCCAACCACGTTGGATGATCCTTTTCCAGCTCCAAGCATCGCTTCTCCATAAGTTCCAAGATTGACATCATTATCAATAAAAACTGGGCATTTAAGAGAATTTTGTGCTTCCTGGGCTAAAGGAAAGTGATTCCATGCTGGCAAGTTAGTTGCCTGAAGTATAATTCCTTTGTTGGAATCAAGAGGACCAGGAAAGCCGATGCCCGCCGAAGAAATGGAAGATAAGTCCATGTTACACTGAGAAAGAGCATCGCTGACCGAGTTAAGAATGCGTTCCAACAGGCTAGCAGGACTCCCGTCTCCGGTCTTCTTTTTCGCTCGTGCAAGGATATTAAACTTTTCATCGACTACGATGGTGTAGATCTTCGTTCCCCCGATATCGATACCAAGGGTGTATTTCGGATTCTTAACTGCCATAGTCTGTCCTCTTTTCCCAATAGCCGCTCAAGACTACCAGAGATAGGATACGCTGCGAAGATTTTTTTTTGTCGACAGAGGTTTGAAAAAGTCTACCGGGCATGTTTTACCGGGTATATGAACCCATTTGAAGGGTTTCATTTTATATTATAACTATTTGATTTGATTAAACTTAAAAACATTTTATTCGGTATGTATAGAAGATGGTGTGAAAAATGCGGGAACGAATGGTTGAGAATAGGAATCATGATCAATCCACTTTTTGATAGAAATAGAAATAACCTCGTGATTCAGGCTGCGTTGGATGGCTACACCGCACGCCACCGTGCGATCGTCAATAATATCGCC
>CAYZUX010000195.1:0-11282 GCA_964481775.1 uncultured bacterium
GGATTGATTGTTCTGGATTGTCCGGGCAGTAATGGTTCCGGTGAATTAGCGGGAGGGTCAAGAGTGAGTTTGATAGGACCAGTCCGGGCCAAGGTGAAATGAGCGTAAGCGGGAGAGGCAGGGGGGGTGTAGGGGGGGAGAAAATATCTTTTTTTTCCGGGATCAAAATTGAGTGAATCAGTAAATTGCGATGGATTCCCCTCCTTTACATCCAGTTGGATGGGGAAATTCGTGACCGTGGAGTAAAGGCTCTCGACGGTAGCACACAATACGGTGGGTTTGTTGGCGATCATGGGTACATCGAAAATGGTCTGGACCGTTTTCATCTCCAAGATACGAAGTCCGAAAATATCGATTTCATTGCTCTGAACGGGTCCCGAGTAAACGGGATTGCCATTATCAAGCGCGTGAGCATCCCCTTCGAAACGAAGCTTACCGGGTTTGTCAGCTTTGTATTTGTATGTATGGACTGATTTTCCTCCTGAAGGTAAGGAACCCACTTGCCAGGGATTAGGGCCGTCAAGAATATAGGCATCCCCCTCTCCCGTACGATTGAGAGAAATCGGAGAGGTGATATCGGTGAGGGTATGATCGCTAATGTTGGTGACTTCCAGGTTGACAAGTATTTCCTGTTCGGGGCCCACGCGGGTCGGCGAGGCGGAAATCCTCACACTGATCGCTGCATTCGTTACTGGAGTTGGAGTCGGCTCAATGGGTGTATCGGTGATGGTTGGGGTAGGTTCGGGTGCGCCGAAGTTCTTCACCGTATAGTAGATTTGAGGCCAAGCTCCGATTGCATGTTCCCAGACATAGTCGTAAGTTTTCGCGGCGCGGGCGTCGACCGCCACTGCATAGGTGAGGGTGCAGGCCACCAAGCGCTCCTTGATAAGCGCGGGATCCGCGAAGGCTGTCCATAAATGCCCCCCATCCAGATCATCGCTCCAGGCACATGCCATGGAACCCGTGGCCGAGGAGATATCCGGGCTCTTGCCATAGGTTCCGGCTCCCGTAACCTCCACATTCGCGCCTGACTTCACGCCATTTTGCAGACGCTGCCAAACCACCCTGCCAGTGGAGTAGCACGTCCAAACCACATCCTGGTAACCATCATCCCCGCAGGAGATTTCGGGTCCCACCGCATCGCTGTTCCGAACATCACGGGAATCCGTGATTTCTTGCCAGGTTCCGGTGGTGGTTGAATTGTAGCCGACTCCTCCTCGAGTCCAGGAGGTTTCCTTATGCCACCAAGCCGCGTGAAGCACTCCAGTTTGATCAATATCCAGGCTGGGATACTTGGCTTTGTCCACCGGATCGGTGTCCATCGCGGTTTCTGTATAGGGTTCCCAACGCTCGTTATAGACAGGATTCCCAACGGCATCCATGGGGAGCGTGGTGATGCTATCGCGGAAAAAGAATTTTTTATGTCCCGAGGGATTCGCGGGATCGATTGGCAGTTGGGCCGAGAGGTGCGATTCAGCGCAGATGAAAGGGCGCTTACTTACAGGATCAAAGGCAATGCAGGGAAACAAGTAAATCGCCGTGGACAAGGGATCCGCGCTCAATGGCCAGGTGGTGAACATCTTGAAGGAGGCGTTAATGGGTACTCCGCCCACCCGGTTGACCTTGATGTAAGTGAGATACTCATCCGAGCTATAAGGTTTGGCCACGATATGAGCCTTGCCGAGGTTATCCACGCAGATGCGGGCGTTGCGGAACTGAGCACCCTCCGCAAGAGTCATGGGGCTGATCTCTATCGTGAAATTGGGACCGACACGAGTGTACCAGAGGGTGTTGGTATCATCGCGCCAGACCACATGAGCTTTCCCATACCCATCCACCGCCACATCGGGACTCCAGCCGTAATGACCAGGCAGACACAGGTTCATGAGATGGTTGGGTTCCACGCAGGTTGGAGTGTTGGTTGGTGTGTAAGTGAAGGAGGGAGTATCTGTAAGTGTGCAGGTCGGTGTGATTGTGGGTGTTGGCGTGAAGGTAAATGTGGGGGTATTCGTTGGAGTGTAAGTGAAGGTGGGGGTGTGAGTGTAGGTGTATGTGTGAGTGATGGTGTCGGTTGGTTCCAGGGGATTACGGGTAGGCGTGTGGGTGAAGGTTCTTGTCGGGGTCGGTGTGTATGTCTTTGTGAATGTGTTGGTTATTGTCCAAGTCCGTGTGAAGGTTCGTGTTGGGGTGGATGTGTTTGTAAATGTCCGAGTCCACGTGGAGGTTCGTGTTGGGGTGATGGTGGGGGTCGGAGTCCATGTCTTGGTTATTGTGATCGTGTAGGTGGGTGTAGGTGGGCCGCTTGTCGGTGTCGAACTACTTGTAGGAGTTAGTGTAGGAGTCGGTGTGGATGGAATCGCACCTCCATCCAAATCTTCCACGATCAGGGTATCCCAGCGCATGTCGGGTGCGCCACCGGTTCCATCCACGCTGGCGCTTTCAAAGCCGATTGCAACGATGTTCTCCCCGGCCTTGAGGGTGAAGGTGACACTGTATTCCGTCCAGGTGTTATCGTTTCCGTCTGGATATTCAACCCAATCAGCGGCGTCAAACCACTTAACCTCGTTCCATTCTTCGTTCTCATAATCGGCTCCATAATCCGAGGGGGCGGCACTGAAGGTCTTATAGGAGGTCTCCATCCAGTATTGCTTTCCAGAGCCAGTGGGGCAGGCCATGCTGATGCGGATCCGGAGACGGTGGTTGAGTCGTCCGGTCAATTCTGTGATGGCAAACCCCCGATTGTCTTGGCAATCGCCTGTGAGGTGGCTTGCTCTCAGGCACTTGCCCACGGCTCCGATGTCGGGCCGGTCCCAGACCGCATGTTGGTTTCCCCAGTCAGAATCATGGTCCCAGGTGTATTGAGGCTCCTGTTCCCAATCAACCGAGAGCAATGTTTCCGCCGCTTTCGCGTGGAAAGAGGAAAGAAGAATTAAAAGAAACGATAAAACAAGCCGTAAGGATGCCCCTCGGATATTTAAGATTTGAAGTGAGAAATGGCGCATGATCGAGCACCTCCCCTGACATCTGTGGTGTGTCACAACACGTCGACGGAAGTTTTTTTCTTGGGCGGTGTTACCAGTGGATAAATAGGACAGGAGAGGACACACTCCCATTCCGGGGGCGCATCAGTCCCTTATTTTCCCATCGCTGGAATAAGTCTAGATCCCCTTACAGGCTTGCACAACTCTGTTTTCGCTCATTCATCCTTCATTTTTGATTGTCAGCGCCTCCCGCATTCAGCGGATTCAAATGACCTGGGTTTCCACCTTATACAAGGCCGATTTCTGTCCAAACAACCCCGAGGGGTTCAACTTTCCAGACCCAAGTCAGGCGGGCGTGGCTTCGCGCTCTTCGGCGTCGCAGCCAACGCTCCCGGCTGACCTGTAATCGTTTCCAGCGCTTCGCGATTTTCTGAATCCCACAACCCAAAATCCTACACCCTTACCCGAATGTCCGCTTCGACGCCAAACACCCAAGGTAAGAGCCGTATGCGGGAAATCTGCACGTACGGATCTGTGCGGGGACGCCGGCTAACCGGCGTCCCTACGTAACCGGTTTATGAACGCCATCACCCGCGCCTTACGATCTGTGCGGTAATCTTTTACAAGGAGAAAAACAGGCAGTGGGCAATTCACGACTGGCAACCCAGTGGAGGACAGGAGCTAATACGTGGGAGTTTATCTGGAATCTCTCAATGGCTGATAGTTGTAAATAGAGAGACAACGTCAAAGAGCCGCAGATGAGTGGCCCTCACCTGACGTATTATGGGAAAGAATCTGGCTTACACCTGTTCACCGGACGAATTGGCAGAAGCAGACAGGGGTGTCAGGTAGGAGCCGGGTCGGCGAAGAGTCTTTTCCAGTTGGCGGGGATCGGATCTTTGACCTTACGTGCAGAATAGACAAGGACTCGTTACAACAAATCAGTCAGGTAGGCCTGCGGGTCCATCTCTTGCGTCATGTCAGAACCCCCCGGTCCCTCATCGGTCTTCCTCGAAGACTGCGGCCACCTTGCCCGCACGCACCGCACGATCAAGGGCGGCGTGGTCGCTTTCGTTCTGGTCGGCATACGCAATTGAGAAGTCCGCGATGGCTTGGTCGTATATGTCGCTCTTGCCCATATATCCACTGAGTACGGCGGAGCATCCAGAGCGGGCATGCGAAAGTGCCAGTGCTCTGCCGCACCAGGTGGCACAGATAGTAAATTCTGTCTGACCGAAGATTTCCACCAGGATACTGAGCTTAATGTCCCTTAACTGGCGGACGAAAAAATGGCGTCCTTTGACACCCTGGCTCCACCCGAGGAACATGTCGCTGGCTGGCTGCATGAGCCGGTAGCCGTTCACAACACGCTGGCCGTGGTTTTGGAAAACGCTCGCGCCAGCGTAAGGCTCCAGGACCGAGGTGCGTGCTTCCTTGACCTGGAGGAAGAGCGGGTCGCCTTCACTAGCCATGAACAGGAGGACCATGCAGACAGTCCCGACGCTGCCAACCCCGACTACCTTGATTGCGGCATCCCGAATCTCGTAACGATCGAGTAGAAACTGATAAGCGCTGGACAGAGTCGCGCGGTACGCGCGGAGCGACTCCCGAAGATGCGCCCTGATCGCGCCCGGGCGAAGGTCTTCGGTGTGGAAGATTGTTGGCAGCTGGTCCTTGATGATGGGCATGTCCCCCTGTTGTTCCACGAGCTTCGGAAACAGTTCCTCACCCCGGCTTCTCGCTTGCTCCTTCTTGATGCGCTTGGCGATCCGCGCCCGGTGTTTCGCAGGCAGGTCCGCCATCAACTCTTCTGCCCACATCGCCTGGTACCACAGCTCCAGCGTTTTCAGCTGGCTGAACTCGGCCATCGACTCGCGATAGGAGCGGACACAGGTCATGACCACATCCTTGGCTACGTCATCGCTCAGGCCGTTGTTTCGGCACGCCACGACGAAACTCGCGGCGAGACGCTTGAGGTCCCATTCCCACGGTGCCGGGAGCGTCTCGTCGAGGTCGTTGATGGAGAAGAGGATCTTCCGCTCCGGAGTGGCAAACCCACCGAAGTTGCAGAGATGAGCGTCCCCGCAGCACTGGACGCGAACCCCGGTGGATGGCGTGGACGCCAGGTCCGCCGCCATCGTGAGGGCCGCCCCCCGGTAGAATGTGAATGCGGAACGAACCATACGACCATGTCGCATTGGGAGCAGGTCAGGTATGCGTCCCTTCTCCGCCTCCAAGACCAATTCGACTGCGTCCCGCCGGTCAGAAGGGGGCTTCCAAGTTGCGTGTGACTCCCTGGGACAGGTTGCTCGTAGTGCCTTACCTGCGGCATACTGCTCTGCCCGCGTTCGAGGGTGGACTGGAATCAGGGCTGGTTCATCACCTGTCTGGACGCGTCTTTTCGAAGATGTCATCGACTCCTCCTTGGTTGCGTTGCTCTCGGGAGGTTAGTGCCTTGAACTGATCCTGATTCCATATACTGCAGATGGAATGTCACAGGAGGACATGTCACGTTGCTGGTTAAGTCCTGCCGACCTGACCATTGAGTACAGGGCAGGAATCCAAGTTTTGAGAAGCCTATACGAACAACCCAGCGGATCCTATCCTGTTCGCTCCACTCCCGGGCTTAACGCAGTTTCCGGCTTTCGTCGTAGGGTGTCTGATGGTAACTCGCCGAAACACGCCTTGTAAGCCCGAGAGAAATCGCTGAGGTGCCAGAAGCCCCACCTCAATGCCTCAGCCGTCACTGTGGTCGATCTGTAGGGCGCGGTCCGTAGCGCTTGCCGCACTCGATGCAGTCGCAGACGGGTCAGATAGGTGACCGGAGTCATCCCCATGACCTCCTGATAAGCGTACTGCAAGGTTCGTTCGCTCACCCCCGCTGCCTCGCACAGGTCAGTCACGTACAGACGTTCGGTGGTGTGCGTCGTGACGTAATTTTCAACGACCTGCACGATCTGGCTATAGGTCTGCCGGGTCAGGTCGCGGGGCGTAACCTCGGCATCGACGGATGAACCGAGAGTCGTCAAGAGTGTTTCGAGGAGCTCGATTTGCGCGATGGACTTCGTTTGCGGTGAGTCGAACACTTCGGGCTGTCTTTCCGCAATGCCGGCGATACATTGTCCCCAGTCGTAGAGTCCGGATGCAGCCTCAACACTCGTTTGTAGAAGCTCGACGCCGGACGGGAGGCGGAATTGGTCTCCTCGATGCCGCCTCCGAAGATGTGCCCGGATATCGTCGGGCGGCAGGAAGAAACATACACTCTCGTAACCGCCTTCAACGACAAACTCCACTTCGACTCCCGGAGAACACGCCAATATACGGCCAGGGCCGACCGGCAATCCATTCAAGGTTCCAGCGGCGCGTGGACCAAAAGCCACAAAGGCCACCAGGCCATTCTGCAGAACGGTGCGCGTGCGGATGGGAAGGTTAGTCGATTGGAACACTAGCAGGCTAGTACCGAGACGGACAATGACCTGTCTGGCCCGCAGGGGTTTCGATTCCAATTGCACCGCGTCCTGTTCGATCACCTCGATGCTCTCACCAACCGTCGTTGGGTCGTTAATCTCGACAACTGTGACGGCTGACAAGGTATTGGGAGTACCCGGTGTAATGGACGATGGCATTATTTTCATGGTTTGCGGATTTTCGATAGACAGCAACACCAACCACTGAGATAATATACAACCTTCGCCCATTTTTTACGCGCATGCCAAAAGTCGGGAGTCATCAAAATGCTGAACATACGGGCAGTGGTTGCCACCACAATTTTAGCAATCACAGTTTTGTTCGTACCATCTGAAATAATAGCGGCCGAAGCCCCGAAAGGCAAACCAAATATCCTGCTCATCGTGGCCGATGATCTGGGCTACTCGGATCTTGGTTGTTTCGGAGGCGAGATCAGGACGCCGCACCTCGACAAGCTGGCGGAGCGAGGTGTGAGGGCGACGAACTACTATGTCGCCCCCAGTTGCTCGCCCACACGCTCGATGTTGTTGACCGGGACAGACAATCACATCGCCGGGATCGGAAACATGGCCGAGTGGACCGGTCCGGCCCAACGGGGAAAGCCGGGTTATGAAGGCCACCTCAACACCCGCGTGGTGAGCATCGCCACATTGTTACGCGAGGCGGGCTACCACACCTACATGGCCGGTAAGTGGCACCTGGGCGAAAAGCCTGAACAGTGGCCAACGGCACAAGGGTTCGAGCGCGATTTCACACTGTTGCAAGGGGCTGGCAGCCACTGGTCCGACATGCTGGGTCTGCTGCCCGCCGAACCCAAGGTGACTTACGTTCGGAACGGCGAGAAGGTCAAGGAACTACCGAAAGACCACTACTCCTCGAAAGCCTTCACCGACTTCATCATCGAGAGCATCGACGCGAACGGTCATGACGATAAGCCGTTCTTCGCCTACCTTGCTTACCAGGCTCCGCATGGTCCATTTGCTGTGCCGGACGAATGGCGCGACAGGTACAAGGGCGGATACGACAAGGGTTACGACTTCGTCCGCGAGGAACGGATGGCCCGGCAGAAGAAACTGGGGGTCATCGGCGCGGATGTGGTTGGGTTCCCACGTCTGCCCAATATCCCTGCCTGGGACACTCTAACGGATGAGCAGCAACAACAAACCGCCCGCAAGATGGAAATCTATGCGGCCATGGTCGAGTACATGGATGACCAGATCGGTCGATTGATCGACCATCTCAAGAAGACCGGCAAATACGACAATACCCTGATCGTCTTCATGTCGGATAACGGGGCGGCTGGCGAAGACATGGCAGAACTGCTGCACAAAATGGCCCCCGAGGCGAAAGACTGGTTCCCCAAGACATTCGACAACCGCCTGGAAAACTGGGGCCGTCCGGGTTCATGCATTGAATACGGACCTGCCTGGGCGCAGGTGAGCAGCGTACCACTGCGTCTGTTCAAAGGGGTCGAGGCGGAGGGCGGCATCCGTGCGCCTCTCATTGTGAGCGGTCCCGGCGTCAAACACCAAGGAGACCTCAACCACTCGGTCCTTCACGTTATGGACATCGGACCGACTTTTCTGGAATTGGCCGGTGTCGAGCATCCCGCAAAGAAAGAAGGGTCCACAGTTGCGATGCCGCAGGGGAAGTCGATGTGGCCGTTGCTCGCTGACCGGGAGAAAGCAACACGTGCTGATTCGGATTGGGTCGGTTGGGAACTCTTCGGCAACAGGGCGATCCGGCAAGGCGACTGGAAGCTCCTGTACTTGTTGAAAGGGGCCGGTGGCACAGGCGAATGGCAGTTGTTTAACCTGAGAGGTGACCCCGGCGAGATGAACGATCTTTCCACGAATCACCCCGAAAAGCGTGAGGTGATGCTCAAGCTCTGGGATGAGTATGTCACAAGAAACGGCGTGATCGTGTCCGATGATGGACCATTTGCGGAACGCAAACCCTGAATCGGAATGGAGATGACTCCTATGGAGATGAAACAAGTCAGCAACAACTGCTTTGCGGTCCTGATCGAGAAGAACCGGGTATGTGACGCCACCTCCGGCCTCATCAACCTGGGCGGGAGCGTTGTGATCGACACGCAGTCAGACTTGGTCCATGCGCGGCAGATGATCGAGATGATCAGCAAGGTATGGCCCATCATGCCGCATCATGTCATCATCCCGCACGAAGACGCGAACCACGTCTTGGTCAGTCAGCTCCTCGAAGGCGTGGAAATCATCTCTCACCGGCCTGTTCCGGAGCGGATGAAGTAAATCACCGTGCCGATGGAGAGTCAGAAGAAGTTGAACTGTCATTGACATGAGGAATGATTGGAAACGGGTATTTTGGGGGTCTCAAGACCCCCCTATGATTTATCAGAGGAGGGTTGCGATGTTTTTTCGACATGGTGGTAGAGGGTTGGGAATCGCTGTCTGTGTTTTTCTTGGAATGATGGGGGGAACCGTACACTCTGCCCCGTTTGAGGCTTCAGACTCCACCGCCAGTTCTGGATTCCAGATTGAGCAGGTGATGCCGCAAACACCAGGGGGTTTTGAGGAATTGGGCATAGAACCATTACGGATCTCCTCTACCGCTTCATCGACTCAAGGGGACAGTGAATACATGGTGGCACAAGGAAATGGGGCTGCTCCCAGTAAGGCTTCAACGGTTGAGATGCCGTCTCCTCCCAAACTCGGTATCACCCTTACTGGCGCCTGGTGGTCGAAGTTTATGTGGAGAGGTTTCAAAATCCTCAACAGTGGGGGTTATCTCCATGATGTCGATGTGAACCTGTGGGACACTGGATTTCATTTCAGGTTCCAAGGAGCTTATCCTTCGCACGATCGTGGAAAACCGCTTTTGTCGGGCAATCCGCCTTGGTTAGATTTTACCAAAACAACCAAATATGATCGAAGTGATATTGATATCTTCGGATACAACCTCTCTTGGAAAAAAGATGTCTGTGAAGGCCTTAATGTGGAGGTGGGAGGGAATTATTTCGACATGTTTGGCCTTGACAGCCAGAAGGCCGACTTTCTCGAGAGTTATGGCATTTTGACTTTCACAAAAATTCCACTCACACCACACTTTGGAGCCTACTACGACTGGCCATATAATGATAAACATAAAGGCGAGGGCTGGATGACGGACCTCGGAATCACCAAGCATGTCCCATTTGCTGGCTGTCCCGCTTTAGGGATTTCAGCGACTGCATTACTGCTCAGTGCGGATCTCTGGTACAACGGAGGAGCATGGTCCGGAAGAGTTGATCCGGGTTGGGCCTATACAGAATTCAAAGCGATGTTACCCATTCCGCTCCCCCATCATTTGATGCTGATCCCAGGTGTGACTTACCAATGGTCTCTTGAGGACACGGTGGATAAAGACGACGAGCTTTACGCCACCGTGGCGCTTCAGTACAAGTGGTGAGTCTTGATAAGGTTATAATGATGGCGATTAATCTAACCTCCTCTTCTGAGTGCTTAGCAGCCTGTTGAAAATGGAGGTAACCGTGGATTCCCGCTTTCGCGGGAATGACGAGACATGCAAATTTCCCCTGAAATCGTCATTCCCGCGAAAGCGGGAATCCACAACCTCCTCGCAAGAATGAGTTTTTCAACAAGCTGTTAGGGAGACATGCCTTCAAGGTGTTTAGTCCTCCTACATTTACCACAAGCGCCAGTCTTTGACGGGATGTGGAAGCTGCCGGAAATTGAGTTGGTGACCATTCGAACACTGTAAGGAGATAGCCGTGAACACTACTCGTATTCCAATCCTACTCACCCTTGCACTGGGCTTCGGTTTGGCCTTGTTCTTAGCCACTGTCAGTTGGGTGACCAGCCCGGTCCAAGCGCAAGAGGGAATCGATTCAGGTGTGATTGATCGCACTGTGTTACCCATCCTCGAACCCAAGCGGCCAACCTACAGCGAGCTTGACGTGCGCAACATGAAAGCCCCACCGCACTTCGAGGTCAAGGCTCCGGAAAACGCACCGAACGTGCTCCTGGTTCTTGTTGATGACTTAGGCTTTGCTGGAACTAGCGCGTTTGGCGGACCAGTCACAACCCCCACCTTTGATCGACTGGCCAATGAGGGATTGCGCTACAACAACTTCCACACGACCGCTGTGTGCTCGCCGACGCGCGCGGCGCTGAAAAGCGGGCGTAACCATCATGTCTGCAACATGGGCTCGATCATCGAGACCTGCACGGCGTTCCCTGGGAACACCGGTCAGATCCCTGACAGCGTTGCTCCGGTCGCGGAGATGCTGCGTCTCAATGGTTACAGCACCGGTGCGTTCGGCAAATGGCATGAGCTCGCCGCCTGGGAGGCAAGCGTCTCTGGTCCGTTCGATCGTTGGCCGACTCATCAAGGTTTCGATAAATTCTATGGTTTCCTTGGCGGCGAGACCAACCAATGGGCGCCATTCATCTACGACGGAGTTCATCCAGTCGACTTGCCGGACGATCCGAACTACCACTTTCTGACAGACATGACTGACAAGACGGTCGCTTGGATCAAGTACCAGAAAGCATTGACGCCGGATAAACCGTTCTTTGTCTATTACGCACCGGGAGCAACTCACGCGCCACACCATGTTCCAAAAGATTGGATTGAACGCTGGAAGGGCAAGTTCGATCAGGGCTGGGACAAAATGCGCGAGGAGATCCTCGCGCGACAGATCGAACGTGGCGTTGTGCCCAAGGGTACGCAGCTTGCTCCAAAGCCCGAGGCCATCCCGAACTGGGACACTCTCTCTGCGGATGAGAAGAGGTTGTTTAGTAACCGTTTTGTAGACGCCATCACCTATACCTCCTGAATCCATGGCATGCTTCC
>CAYZUX010000196.1:0-11193 GCA_964481775.1 uncultured bacterium
ACCAACTGAGCTACTCCTGCTCAGGTCCAAACTAGCGGTGATATTATCGCAGCGGTCTTTTCTGTCAAGGATTTTGAAGTTGGGGGGGACGGACATGCAAACCGGCACGGGGATCCTCCGCAACTTCTTTTTTCTTCTTCGTGCTGACCGGTTCGAAGCTGAAAGTGGCATATTCAGGTTCGATCAGGGGGTCATAGCCGGGAATCATAAAGGTTGCGGTCTCGAACAGCCCTACCGCAGTCCTTTCAACACATTTTACAGTCCCCACGGTGAGCCCGATAAACAGGTCTTCGAAGGGAGTCCGGTCGCCGAATAGGGTCTGGGAAAAGGTCTTATAAGGTATTTCCAACCAGCCGGTAGTGGCATTGGTCAAGCCGCGCCGGAGCTTGTCACGGCTCTGGTAGATCTGTCCCTGCTGACCATTGACAGCGGGTTGCTGGGAGACCTGCCCATAACAAACCGGAGCAGCCATAAAAATCACCAGAACAAGTGGTAGACACTTCATCAAATAGGAGTTATCGGCTTATACATCAAACACTTAAGGGTGTCCGTCCTTAATCTGCCGACTTCTGGACAAGCATTTACTCACCGAAGTTCAACGTTCAGATGAGAGCAGGTCAGCCCGATAATCTCTTCTGTCAGCATTGGGATGCGGCGGGTTGCGTTTCAAGTCCCCGCCACTCTGAAAGGGCACCAAGCATATAAGTCGAAGAGGGGGCTCGGCGACTTTGCTCGCAGGATCCACACGATTCGTCATGGCCAAACAGCAGAGGGAGATTTCCGGGGTCGAAACCACCACTGCCCCGCAATCATCACGGTGGTCACCCGGAAAGCAGAGCGTGGTCTTTCTCGTCCGATCGGATGTCAAGAAAGAACTCGAAAGGGGCAAACACAAGTTCGAGAATGGGGATTTTGAGGGAGCGAAAATTTCCTATGAATCCGCTCTTGATCTCGATCCCTCCTGCGCAATTGCCTATTTCTATCTGGGATTCACCTACCATGAAATGGGCTGCCACGAAATGGCCAAGGAATATTACTTGCAAGCCATCGATATCGAGAAGAAACAGTCCCTTTTCCTGGAACATCTGGCACGTCTTCATTTTGAACTCGAAGAGTACTCGGTCTGTCTGGTACGTTTTCAGGAAGCCCAGGCTGCGGGCCCCTTACAACCGATCAGTTACGGCCTGATGGGAAGAGCTCATTATGAATTGGACCGCTTCGCGGAGGCCATCGATTGCCTGGAGAAGATGCTGGCCCTCGAAGACGACCCGCGTCTGCGCAGGATAGCGGCATACTACCTTGTGCTGGCCCACCTAAAAGATGGTTCCATGGTGCCTGCACGCAAGCGTACCATGATGATTCTCGCGGACCCTGATTGCGATAGGGTCATTCTTTCCAGCCTTGCAGACAGGTTCCAGGCCTCGGGGTGTCTTTCCCTGGCCCTGGCTCTCCTGGAAAAGATGCCTTCGGGAGGTAGAGATGAGTCCGAGCGGATCGAAGAAGTCCAGTCTCTCATCACCAAGGTAGAGTCCCATATTTCCAAGCTGTTTGTCAGTGATGAAGAAAAGGTACTTCATCATCTGCATTTTCTATCGCAGTATGGGACTGACAGGATACACCGTGTCTTGATGACCCTATTGGAGATCCCTTCTTCTTTAATACGCGAAGCGGTGATTTCCTATTGCCGGAAATTCGGTTATGAAGCAAGTCAGGAGACTCTCGCTGAATTCCTCTCTGGTCCCCCGCTGCTGCGAGAGGCGGCCCTGCTTTACCTGGCCGACACCTTCGATCCCAGTTACACCAGCCTGCTCTTGTCTCACCTGCAAAATCCCTCCAAGGAAACCCAGGTGGCAATTGCCCGTTATCTCGAACGCTGCGGACGTTTGGAACATGTTCCCCTGCTCGAGGGACAGATGGAACAGGCAGTGGGAGCTGGTCTTCGCAGGCAGATCCAGCGGGCAATCAACCAGATCAAACGCCGTCATACCGAACAGACTGACAAGCTGTTTCACAACGAAACACCCGCCCCCAGGAAGGTTCAGCAGATGGATAGGAAACACCCCTGGAGATGGCTCCAGGGGACACTCATTGCCCTTGTGGGGTGTTATCTGGCGGTGAAATTGGTGTTGTTCCTGGCGGGTTGATCCTTTCTTCGGAATTCGACCTTTTGGTTGCCTTGGTTTGCTGAAATGTGGACTCCAATCAGCTCCTTCCTTGCGGTCGAGGGTTGGGGTGGGGATGATTGTTGGATGGATGGATTCAATTTCTCTATCCGGAGGTGTCCAGTGTGGTTCCAGTCCTTGTTTTTTATCCCCTTCCTATTTCTGATTGTAAAACTGAACATCCCAATCACCTGCCAGGCACAAAAACCAATAGGGTGCAATGAAATGGTTGAAATCCATCTGCCGGTTCCCAGGGGGTGGGAGAAACCCTTTGATAGCGAGGACATCCGTGTCGATGCGGAGATCAAGGGTCCTGGGAGTCAATCCTGGAAAGTCCCCTGTTACTACCATGCAGAAAATGACTGGCGTCTGCGTTTCGCTGCACCCATTCCGGGGCAGTATACCTTCAATGTTTCCGCGACTTTGCAGGGGACGACTGCCAAAGAGGTCTCATCCGGAACCTTCGAGTTGAGAGAGTCGGAGACACACAGCCAGATCGGAATACATCCGGACAATCCGTTCTACTTCGCCACACGTGAAGGAAAAGTTTTCTACCCGGTCGGGGAGAATCTGGCATGGGTGCATTCCTCTGAGGATATGGGAGTTTATCTCCAGAAGCTCGGCTCGAATGGAGCCAACTGGATCCGTTTGTGGATGTGCAACTGGGGACTCACGGATCTGGAGTGGACCGACAAACATTTCCCTGCATACCAGGGCCTGCGGGGGTACAGCCTGGAGAATGCCGCACGGATCGATAACATCTTCGCCAAGGCTGCAGAACAGGGAATCCGCATCCAGTTGGTCATCAACCATCATGGACAATATGCCACGGAAGTGAATCCGAACTGGGCAGACAACCCTTTCAATGTAGACAACGGGGGGTTTTTGAAAGATCCCAAGGAGTTCTTCACCCACCCCGAAATGAAACGGCGTTACAAAGACCGGCTCCGTTACCTGGTGGCACGCTGGGGCTGGTCGCCAACCCTGTTTGGGTGGGAACTGTGGAACGAGGTCAACAACACCGACGCCTTACGCAAGGGGAATCCAGAGGAGAGACAGGCGGTGCTGGATTGGCATGTGGAGATGGCCCGTTACCTTCGTGAGCTCGATCCCTATGACCATCTTATCACCACCAGTGGTTGCGCGATCAGGAAGGATTCCTGGGAGGATGACACCTGGGGGTTGCCGGAATTCGATTACAACCAGGCACATGATTATGTGCCCAATCTGATCGACCGCATCCGTAGCCTGGCTGTTGACATGCGGCGCTTCAAGAAACCCTTCTTCCATGGCGAAATCGGGATCAGCGAAGTCAACTGGCCGAATCCGGAAGAGGCCATCCCGCTCCATGACATGCTGTGGGCCTCGGTTGTGTCTCCGGTTGCGGGAACAGCAATGACATGGTACTGGGATATCAATGTCAATCAACACAACGCCTATGCCCATTTTTCCCCAGTCCGAAAGGTAGTGGACAGCATTGATTGGGCTTCCGAAGCGTTCGAACCATGTACATTCTTCTGGAGATCCACCGGCGAAGCGGGAGTCGATCTTGTACTCACACCGGGTATGGGCTGGGCCAAATCCGTGGCTGAAACAATCTCAGTGGATCCTTGCCTTGGTGCTCCGTCGATGGGTGGCCTGTCACACTACCTTCAGGGTCTTGGAAAACCGGAAATGCGGGTCGTTCCCCGTTTCTCCGTGGTGTGCAGCCATCCCATCCGGGCAATCCTGAACCTGAACGGAGCCAGCAAGGGTGGCGGGAGTGTTCTGGTCAGTGTCGATGGGAAGAAAACAGCGGAGGCCGTTTTTCCGCCCGGGGAAAACAATGAGAAGGGGGAGAAAACCGGGCTCCCGCTCTCCTATTCTTTTACTATCCCCCAAGGACATCACGAGGTGGTGCTCGAAAACAATGGAGAGGATTGGGTGGATCTCAAGTCGCTTGTCCTGGAGGGCTATTCAGACAGGGGGCTGGTCATGGGGATGAAAGGAAAGAACCAGATTCTGGTCTGGGTCCGTGACCGCAAATACAACGGACCGCTTTCCAGTCCCCCCACAAGCGAGGAAATCCTTCAGGAAATCAAGGTATGGATCCCGGATATCCAACCTGGATCTTTCCTCCTCACCCGCTGGGACACCAGGACAGGAGCTACCCAGGACCTGGGGGAAATCACAGCCACCCAAAAGGAGCTTTCATTCACCGCCAAGAAGATCGTGAAAGACACTTTCTTTCAGGTTGTTCGTAAGAACAAGACGTGATTGGCTCAACCCCTCCCCTTGCGTTCCACTTGTAGAGCGATTGCCTCGCGGACCAGTTCATGGGAATCCTCCGCAAGGAGACCTTGGATCTCAGCATCGCTGAAACCCCGTGTGTGCCCAACGACTTCAGCAATGTAAAGCCTGAGCCACCAGTGAGGGCTTTTCGCGGATTCGATCAGGACCTCTCTGACACCCGGTGCAATCGAACGGCGCTTTTCAGCCTGGTCGAAGAAGAGGTTCAGATGATCACCACCGATCAGCTCTTTCCTTGCCAAAAGAACTCCCCTCTCGGATGCGTCCTCGGTATAAACAGAGGCCATCAGGTCCAATGCCGCTGACGGTGAAGACTGATAAAGCATCTTCACCAGCTTCAACGGTGGATTCTCTTTTCTTTTCGATAAGAAACCCTGCAGGAATGCAAAGTCCGCCATTCCAGAAGCAGACTTGGATACAAGGAAAGGCAGGATGACCGAACGGACCGGTTCATCCATGGATGGATCTCCACTCTCGAGACAGGGAAGAGCACTTTGCAGCATCTCATCCTTCGAGAGAGAAAGCGATTCATACAACTTGAGCACGAACTGCCACCGGTTTTCCTGAGTCGAGGAGGCCACAAACACAAGGGATTGCCGGATACCATCGATACGGTTGGCGCGAACCTTCTGATCAAGGACCTGGATCCCTGCACTGGTATCGCTTGCGCCGATCCGGCAAGCCTCCCTGTATAGAGCCTGAAAATCACGATCCGGTTCAAAGCATGGAGGTGCAGGAGGCAGTGGGGGAGGTTCTGAAGATCCACATCCACCCAACAGAGCAGCGATGAAAAGGAGCAGCGGCAGAAGGAAAGGCGCAGGCAATTCAATTTTCATGAAATCACCCTGTCAAACGCTGAGCAATATCTTGTAGATCCTGAGGATTCAGATTCAAGTTTCCAAGGAGCGATCCAACAGGTTGGATGGCTGGATTTCCGGAGTCTCCGACCTTGAGCAATTTCATCAGGTTGTTGGTCACAGCGACCAGGGCAATCGTGGGACCAAAAGGTTGATCCAGGGCATCCACGGCATGGTGATGCCAGGTAGCGACTGCCTGAATCACAGGGGGTAAACCCCATTCCTGGGCAAGCCAGCCGCCCACCTGCGAATGAGTCCAACCAAGTTGTTCCGCCTCGAGTCCCTCCAGGTCCTGTCCCGAAGATTTAGCGGCAAGAAGCGTCTCCGCGTAAGTTTCACGGTCAAATGCCAGGAGGAGGAACTTGCCGATATCGTGCAGAAGAGCGGCGGCATAGACCTCATCTGCATCCACCACCTTGGATCTCCGTGCCAATGCCTGGGCTGCTTCCGCTCCCACAAGGCTGTGAAGTTCGAAGGCATCGAGATTGAAATGTGCCTTGGAAGCCAGGGGTTTCAGACTTGACCAAACCCCATCACCCAGGCAGATCTGCGCCACTTGATTTCTTCCCAGTAAGGCTACGGCACGGTTGATCGAGGTGACCTCGACACGAACACCCATAGCCGATGAATTGGCAAGTTTGAGCAGGCGTGCCGTCAGCCCGGCATCCTGACCTACCAGGTGAGCAACCTCATCAGTCGTGGTGGAATCATCCCGGATACACCGCAAGAGCTCGGCTAAGACCGTGGGAACAGACGGCAGTGACCCAAGATCGAGCAAGCGGCTTTTGAATCTCTCGAAATCTTTACCCATGAGGTGTTTGATATAAACCTGAATTACACGATTGCTTTCTACCTGCGCGAGGGGATTCTACCACTCTCATATTTTGCCGGAACCCACAAACAGAACCCCCCCCGCCCGAAAGATCGACTTCTGGGCGAGGGGGTTCATATTCCTACTTCCCTTCCCTTCATTCATCAGGAAAGGAACTCACGGTCATCGACCGTTAACGACGGGCCCGCTTGGCAGCCTTTTTGGCCACCTTCTTGACGGTTTTGGGAGCCGCTTTGGGGGCAGCTTTCTTGGCCACTGTTTTCTTTGCCGTTGCTTTCTTGGCTGCTGCCTTCTTCGGAACAGCCTTGACGACGACCTTCTTGACCGCTTTCTTTGGAGCTGCCTTCTTCGGGGCCACTTTGACAGGAGCAGCTTTCTTGGCGGTTGTTTTGGTTACAGCCTTTTTAACAGCCTTCCTGGCCGGTATGGCAGGAGCCGCAGCTGCTTTGACCTTCTCCTCTTCGATCGCCGCCAGCGAAGCCGCATAGCGTGCGATGGGAACACGGAATGGAGAACAGCTGACATAGTTCAACCCCGCGAAATGGCAGAAGCGAACTGATGCCGGATCTCCACCATGCTCACCGCAGATGCCCACCTTCAGGTCGGGACGGGTCGCACGCCCGCGCTCGATACTGATCTTGATGAGCTCTCCAACCGCTTCGGTGTCGATCGTGGCGAAAGGATCATCCGGCAGAATCTTCTTTTCCAGGTAATCCGGCAGGAACCCGCCGATATCATCGCGTGAAAAGCCGAAAGACATCTGGGTCAGGTCATTCGTTCCGAAGGAAAAGAACTCGGCTGTCTCGGCCATCTTGTTGGATGTCAGCGCGGCACGCGGGATCTCGATCATAGTGCCGTACAGGAAGGGAACCTTCTTGAGATTCAGCTTCTCGCAGACCTCCTTGTGCACCTTATCGACCAGGATCTTCTGGTCCTCGAGTTCCCTGGAGGTACAGGTGACCGGAATCATGATCTCGGGCAGAGCCTTGATGTTCTGCTGCAGGAGTTCTCCAGCGGCCTCGAGTATCGCACGGACCTGCATCTCGGTGACCTCCGGATAGGTGATGCCGAGACGGACACCACGATGCCCCATCATGGGGTTGTTTTCATGGAGGCTTTCAGCACGCTTGGCCAGGTCTTCCAAATTGATGGACAACGATGCCGCCAGTTCCTCCAGACGTTCCTTCGACCGGGGTACGAACTCATGCAGGGGCGGATCCAGCAGACGGATGGTGACTGGTAAACCGTCCATCACCGCCAGGGTTTTCTTGATGTCTTCCTTCATGTAGGGAAAGAGCTCATTGAGGGCGGCAGTTCTCTCCGCGAGGGTTTTGGACATGATCATCTTGCGCAAGAGGAAGAGGGCCTGATCAGAGCCTTCGCCGTAAAACATGTGTTCAATGCGGAAGAGGCCGATACCCTGTGCGCCGAACTTGCGTGCGCGGGCGGCATCCTCCGGGGTATCCGCATTGGTGCGGATTCCGATCTTGCGGAAGGTGTCCGCGAAGGTCATCAACTTGGTGTAGTTGAGATTGTGTTCGAGATCCGGCGCTACCAGTGGAAGGGCATGGTCATAGACCTTGCCGGCGGTTCCATTGAGGGAGAATACATCCCCCTGCTTGTAGATCTTATCGCCGATCCGCAGGGTTTTGGAATGGACATCGATCTGTAGAGCGGAGCATCCAACGATACAGCACTTGCCCCAGCCACGTGCTACCAGAGCGGCGTGCGAGGTCATCCCCCCCTTAGAGGTGAGGATTCCCTGGGAGGCATGCATACCATGAACATCCTCAGGGGAGGTCTCGGCGCGGACCAGCAGGACCTTGCGACCTTCCTGGGCTAAAGCGGCGGCCTCATCGGCCGTGAACACGATCTCACCGACTGCCCCACCGGGACCGGCGGGGAGTCCCTTCGCGACGGCATGCGTGGTGGTTTCGACCTTGGGATCCAGCATGGGGAGCAGCAGTTCAAGCAGCTGTTCGGGTTTCACCCGGGTAACCGCGGTCTTTTTGCTGATCAGCCCGCTATCAGCCATCTCGACCGCCATGCGCACCGCGGCATTCCCAGTCCGTTTGCCGGTACGGGTCTGGAGCATCCACAAAACACCCTGCTGGATAGTGAACTCGATATCCTGCATATCGGTAAAGTGGGATTCGAGCTTCAGACGGATGGCATTAAGCTGCTTATATGCCTCTGGCATGTTCTCTTCCAGTGTCTTGTTGACCCGGTTCACATCATTCTTGGAGGCCTCGTTGATGGGAGCGGGAGTGCGGATACCGGCCACTACATCCTCGCCCTGGGCATTGGTCAGGTATTCGCCATAGAAAGCATTCTCGCCAGTGGCGGGATTACGTGTGAAGGCCACTCCGGTCGCACAGTCATCGCCCATGTTTCCAAAAACCATGGCCTGAACATTGACTGCAGTGCCCCAGTGTGCCGGAAGCTTCTCGATACGGCGGTATTCCACTGCGCGGCGTCCCATCCAGGAAGCGAACACAGCCCCTACACCACCCCACAACTGCTCCATGGCATCATCCGGGAAAGGCTTGCCAAGAACTTCTTTGACTTTCACCTTGAACTGACTGGCAAGCTCTTTGAGATCCTCGGCATCCAACTCTGTGTCCAGGGTCACTCCCTTGGCTTGCTTGCGTGCTTCCATGATGTGTTCCAGCTGCATCCGGATACCTTGACCCTCGGCCACCTCAATCCCGGCGGCCTTCTCCATGACCACATCGGAGTACATCATGATGAGGCGCCGGTAGGAGTCATAAACAAAACGGGCATCCCTGGTCTCCTCGATCAAGCCCTGAAGGGTGGACTCGGTAAGGCCGACATTGAGGACCGTTTCCATCATGCCGGGCATCGATTGACGTGCACCGGAACGGACAGAAACCAGCAGGGGTTTCCTGGGATCGCCGAACTTGCGTCCCATCAGTTTCTCAACCTGAGCGAGAGCTTGGCGGACTTGGCCATCCAGTTCGGGTGGGTATTTCCTGCCGTGGTCATAGAAATAGGTGCAGACTTCAGTGGTGATGGTAAACCCGGGGGGTACTGGAATCCCCAGACCGCTCATTTCGGCAAGGTTAGCCCCCTTTCCACCGAGCAGGTTTTTCATTTCGCCGGTGCCATCGGCTTTGCCGCCACCGAACTTATAGACATACTTTTTGGCCATGTGTTTCCTCCTGATTCTCCAGATCACTTATATACAGGGGACGGTTTGCGAAAAAGGACACGCCCCTCCGCTTTGAGCACAAACGCCGCGGAGTTTACCGGAATACCTTGACAGAAACAAGAAGAGGCATTCCCTTACAGGTATTTGAAGGGACATCTTTACAGTCTTAAGCCCTCTTTCAAAAGAGAGCAAGACCACAAAACCTGTGGAAAAAACCTGCTATCTCAGAATAGGTGGCATCCGTTTTGAATAGTAATCTCCGTCGATGAAGAGGGGGATACGAACAGCCGTATGAGCATCTTTCATATCAGCACGTTCCTTGGGATAACCGATCCAGAGCGGGTCTCCACCCCATGTGAGGATCGGGCCGCGGCTGGAGGTCCCATTGGTGGGGCTGTAATTGCGGATGTCCCTGCCTCCAATATGAGCATTATCACCGGAAACAACCTGCCCTCCCTCGAGTTCGGCACTGGGCCCCTTACTCCACATCGCCCAAGTCAACATACAATTCAGGCATTTTTTTCCCATCGGATGATTAAGGGGATGCGGTTCGATCCCACCGGTTTCATAAGTCTGGATGCGTCCTCCACCCATCGTCGCCGTGTCCGTATGAGCCATGGAAGCGAACGGATCAGCTGGGATACTTCCAATATACTTAATGGGCGATGTAAGCCAGAGGTGACCCCTGTTGAACCGGTTCCACTTGGTGGAATACATGTCCGCCTCTGTCTCACATGGATAAATGTTGAAATCCAGAAAATAGGATTGCATCGCAGTAGACAGCGCCTTGATTTCGCCTTTCGCACGGGCAACCTTTGCCCGTATCTGCGCCTCCAGAAAATTGGGAAGGGCAATCGAAATGAGTATGAGAATGATGGCAATCACGATGAGGAGCTCAATCAGAGTGAAACCTCTGGTAGATCGGCTGACGAATGACCTTCTGATGCCGTGAGACATTTTACGGATTCCTCCACTCCCGGGACGGATAGGCGAGATGGGCTATGGACCATCTCTCCAACCTTTTTATATCACACACTCGGAGCGGCAACAACAGGAAATCCCCCGGTTTATACGTTTAGGGAATGGAAAAATGAAGATTTCTCTCTCCAATCCAGAGATATTCAGAGCCCCCAACGAATACAAAGAAACGGAAAGTATGAATCAGAACCATTGGGCAGTTGTCTTCCTGAACTCCCCGCCTGTGTTAGGATCGTCTGCGGTTGATAGGCGTCATCCATACGGAAGCATTTCTCCGATGATTGGGTAAAGGAAAGTAAACTATGGAAAAGCCCAAAGATTATAAGAAAACTCCCATTAAGCGGATGGTTATCCTGGGAGAAAGTACCGTCGAAGGTGGCCCGTGGCTGCTGGATGGAGAAGAACGTTATGCGGATATCGTGGCGCGGCTGATCGGTGAGGTTCAGGGAGGCCCGATTGAGTATTACAACAGGGGTATCGGTGCCAATGCCATTTCACCTCGCAGTCCCGGTTTCGCGGACTCACGCAAGCCAAGTGCCCTGGAAAGGTACCACCCGGATGTGATTGATCTGAAACCCGATCTCTTCATCCTTGCCTATGGCCTCAACGATATGCGCGCAGGCATGCCGATTGGAGATTTCCGGGAAGACATGGCCACCATCATTCGTGATGTCAAAGCGGCCTGCAATCCGGTGACTGTTCTGACCACCATCTACTACATGACAGGCTGGAAGAGCTGGCCCCCCTATGACAGGGGAAGCGTGGAGCTGACTCTGGAGTATAATGAATGTATCCGTGGGCTGGCGAAGGAGTTCGATTGCATTCTGGCTGATGTCTGGGCCGCGGAAGCAGGCCCGGATTGGGTCATTCATTACGATGGAGTCCATGCCAACCGGATTGGCA
>CAYZUX010000197.1:0-11191 GCA_964481775.1 uncultured bacterium
GCTTAACAAAGCATCGTGGCAGAAGGCGAATGAATTCGCCACTCTGCCGGTCGGATCTTGATGGTTGTCCTTTTTTCTCTGGCCTGCGGTTCTGGAACATGCTGGCCAGGAAAGAAAATCCTGGCATATGCCTCCCGCGCGCTATGTGCGAGAATCATTCGGCTTTTACGGGAAACGGTACTGGCATACGCTAACCATCAGCCTTCTGGTCCGTTGTTATTTGTTGGGGTCTTTGGACACAACCTTCAGGTCTGGAGTTGCCAACATGATGAAGTACCCACTGGCGTTTCTTTTTATCCTCCTTCTGGCAATCGTGTCGCCGGCGCAACCCGCCGATTCGCCTGCCAAGCGTCAGCTCGACTTTGCCCTTGGCCTCTTCCAGCGAACGGACTACAAAGCCGCAGCCCAGGAATTTCAACTGTATCTCAACCATCCGGAATGGAAGGAAAAGCGAGACCTGGCTGGCTTTTTCCTTGCGGAGAGCCACCGGCTGGCATCTCAACCCACCGAGGCAGGAGCCGCTTATCAGGCCCTCCTGGATTCCGGAGCCACAGGGGAATATGTGGCCAAGGCAAGTTACCGGCTGGCCAAGATTCGCCTGGATGAGGGGCGTGGTGGAGATGCGATTCCCCTCCTACTCCCTCTTGTGGAGGGCTTGCGTCAAGCTGAGTTCCGGGAGGGTGTCCTGTACAGTCTCGGTGCGGCTTTCAGCCAGATTGGCGATTCAAAACATGCCGTGGAATGGTGGGAAAAATTCCGTAAGGAATTTCCGGAGAGCCCCAATGCAAGCCGTGCCCTTTTGGGTCAGGGGATTGAGGAATCGCGCATCCCGGATTGCGAGAAGGCTATCATTCACCTGGGAAAGTGGCTCGCTCAAAAAGATGCTTCCTCAGACCCCGCCTACCCGGTTGCACTCAGAGAAATCGCTCGCTGTGAGGAGCAGTTGGGTAAGGCGGATGCTGCGATTGAGCATTACCTTGCCCTCTCCAGGACCACCAGAGAAGAGGGGCCTCATGATCAGGTCTTACTCTCCGCTGCGGGTATCGCCTTTGGACAACCTGATTGGAAATCCTTTGATAAGCTGACACCGCGGATGAGGAAAGATCTGAAACTCCCCTCATCCAGGCTTCGATGGTTTGTGTATGAGGGCAACCGCTTCTACCGGGACAAGAAGTGGAAGGAGGCCCTTGGGAGTTTTGGTGAAGCCTCCAGGCTGACCTCGGAAGCGAACATCCCCCCTGCTTCAGGAGAGGTTCCGTTACCCCTCCAGATCGAAATCCGCCAAGCCTGGTGTGCGCATGCTCTCGGGGATTGGAAACTCTCTCTGGACCACCTCGACAAGGCACTTGCTGGAGGGGCATCAGGAGATGAGGTGGCTTTCCTGAAAGGAGAGGCTCACAAGGGGCTTAATCAATGGCCGGAAGCTGCGGAGTGGTATTCCAGGGTTTCCGGAAACTCACCCCAAAAAGCTTTGGCGCTGCGTTCCGAAGCGGAAGCCCTCCATCAGGCTGGACAGTGGGAACGGGGAAGAGATGTGGTATTGAAAGCACTTTCCCATGCAACCACCGGACCGGAACGGGTAGCTCTCCTCGTACGTGCGGGTGATTGTGAGCGTGAGCTCCAACACTGGATGGCCGCCGCAGTGTCCTATGCATCCGCCTCTCTCGAAACCGCCAGCCCGGAAATTGCTGAAAAGACCCTCTTCATGGAGGGATGGTGCCGTTTCCGTGCCGAGGATTATGCAGGCGCCATCAAGCCATTGGAAAAGATGCTTGCCTCCAATCCCAATTCAGCACGGACGCCGGAGGTCCTTTATCTCCTTGGGCAGGCGTATGGCCGGACCTCCAACAACTCTCTGCAAATTCAGAAACTCGAACAGCTGGCCCAATCCTTCCCCCATGCTACCTGGACTGCTGATGGACTCATGCAGCTGGCCGCCACCTATGCCAGGGAAAACAATCGTTCGGGTGTCCTCTCCAGTCTGCTGCGCTTCCAGGAAACCTTCCCCGATCAGAAGATGCAGAAGGATTATGCTTTCTGGCTGGCGGATGCCCTTGTTCAAGCGGGCAGCTATGAAACAGCTTTGGTGACCATCCAAAGATTGACAAAGGAATCGCTTCCCGAAGAGGAACTGGAAAGCCTTCTCTATCTGAGCGCCTTGTGCAATGAGCGTTGTGGGCGATATGACGTGGCAAGGAAAGAATTTCAGTCCATCCTCACCCGCTTCCCCAAAGGGAGTACGGGATTGAGAAGCCATCTGGGTATAGCACGTTGTGCCCTGACCCTGGGTGATGTCGCCGATGCCTCACGTGAAATCGTGACCGGCTTCGAAATCCTCCAGGGTGGCATGGAGGAACAGCCCTCCATTGAAGCGCAGTTCTATCTCCTTCAAGGGGATCTCGAATTCGCGGCTGGCAGGTTCGAGCAGGCCTACCGGGCCTATGCACGTACGAGTATCCTTTACCGTCATCCTGAACATACACCACGGGCATTGTCACGTTCGGCGCTGTGTAAGGAAAAATTGGGGGATGCTCAGGCAGCCGCCTCTCTCCGGGAGCAACTCAAGAAGGAGTATCCGGAGTATCGTGAAGAGGGAAGTAACTGATGTACTACACCAAGCGGCTGGTGGCCGCCTTTACTCTTTCTGTACTGGCCCATGTGGCCTTGGGGTTCTATCTCCAGCAGACCCCCTGGAGGCCGGGAGTGCTGGAGGGGGTGAAATCTCCTGAAAATCTGATGCAGGTCCAGCTGGTTCCGGAAAATGCTGCCTTTCTCGATGAATCAGGCGTAGGCGGTGACCCCATGGCACGTGATGATGCCTTGCGCCGAACCCTCGAGGAGGAAGCTGATCGTGCACCGAGAATGCCCGATATTACCCAGGAGGAATGGTTCTCTCCGGAAAGTATGGCGATAGCCGCCCCTGAAGAAGACCTGGTGGCTCATGCCGATACCGAGGTCTCCAATCTCCCTGGTGATCAGATCACCGAGTCGGTTCGATCGGAGATCATCAAAGTTCCCGAACCGCGTGTGGAGGCGCCTGAGCCAGATTCGCGTGCCTGGGCTCCAGAACTGTCAGAAAGTCCACCTCCTTCAGTGAACCTCGATGCTCCTCCTCTGCCGGTACCGGTACGCGATGCGGTGGACCTTCCCGATCTGCCTGAACCACCTGTGGTTCTTCCTCCTGTGGAGGATCAACTGGAAGCAAACCTCCCCGAACCGCTGCCTCCGGTGGAGATTCCCCAGGAAGTCCTCTCCATGATTCCTCCTGCCCCTGAGGGAATAGTACCCGAATTACCCAAGGACCGCGCCGAATTCAAGGAGTGGGATGAACTCCTCGATGTGAAACTCACCACATACCGCCCTCCCAAGGGGCAGGGTTTCTTCCGCGCCGAGGTCACTCCCAATGAGGAGGCCGGTCAGCTGCGTGCCATGTCCAAGGATGTGATCTTTGCCATCGATGCCTCCGGAAGCATGGAAGGTCCGGTCTTTGAGGGCCTCAAACAGGGATTGGTGAATTCCCTTTCGATCTTACGGACCGGGGACCGTTTCAGTGTGTTCTCGTTTCGTGCTGAAGTGGTGGCACTCGGTTCGGAGTTATGGGCGGCGACTGACAGAAACCTGGCGGAGGCCAAGAAGTTTATCCTGAATCAGGAGGCATCCGGTAAAACGGACATATACCGCTCGCTTCTGATGATCGTTCGGAATCTTCCCGTCGGGGACCGTCCCTTCCTGATCATTCTCTGCACCGATGGCCGTTCCACCATTGGATTACAGGACAGCCGTGAGATCATCAATGCACTCTCGGTCCAGAATAAACTGCGAGCGGCAATCCATGTTTTTGGCGTGGGCGAGTCTGTGGACCGGTATCTTTTACGTTTGCTAGCATATCGCAATAAAGGGGTGGCACGTTTCGCTTCCAGTGCTGAGAACATCCCCCAGGAATTGGAGGGCCTGGTCAGGGAGCTCTCGGACCCCATTCTCATCGGAATTCAGGTCGATCTTTCCGGAATGACCGAGGAGGAATCCTATCCGCTTGTTCTGCCTGACCTTTATCGTGGAGGGAGAATCGAGTTCTTCGGACGTTTTGACCGTGAAAAAGAGATTGCCCTGCGCTTGACCGGAAATGTCCGTGGCAATCTCAAAGAGTTTGTTTACCGGGGAGATCTTCCAAAGCCGGATCCAGCCAATGCCCCCATCGCCGAGGGCTGGGCTTCCGCCAAGGCATTCCACCTGGTCTCGCGAAATCTCGAACTGGGTGAGAGCGAAGAACGGACGAACTCGATCCAGGAGCTGGTGAGGACCTTCAGCCTGGATATTCCGACAAGGTGAAGAAAGAAACGCTGGTTTTATTTTTACAGGCTGCAAATTTGACTTCACCCAGGAGTGGCTGCTCAGCCTGTTATTCCGGAAACTGCTGGACATCGATTCCAAAATTGGGGGCCTCTTCTTCTGTTAGGCCGAGGGCTGCGGTGACCCTGGGAACAAATGATGGATCGGCCGTTTTTCGGTAGGCCTCAAGGATGAGCTTAGACCGGTCACGTAAAGAAAGGTCACACCATTCTTCCCACAGCACGAAGATATGAATGGGACCTGCTTCCTCTTTTTCTTCACCTTCGACAATGATTCTAGGCCGAGGTTCTGGGGTTCCCTCTTCTTTGAATTCTTTCACGAGCCTATCCAGCAAATCTCTTTGCTGGCTGGGAATTCTCTCCTTCACCTTTTTTATTGGCATGTATTACCTCCACAACTGATAATAATAAGTCCGCAGCCAAGAGACCGCGAGATAAAGGTCTTTGGTTTCTTTCGAAGGTAAGCGTTTATCATGATACCGCATCGAAACCCACCATCTTTCTCCAACAATTGCCACTGACGAAACCAATTCCGCATGAAGATTTGTTTTTAGAGGAGGACGGCCTTGTCGTATCCTTGTCAGGATCACCAATGCGGTAAGGTGCTCAATACTATGGAAGTTGAAGTCTTTTTCCTTCTTCATGATGCTTAGGGTGACTGCTTCTTCTGGAGCCATGCTCAGTTCATCCATGGCAATATCAGCTGGCTGTGCCCCTTTCAGATGAAAGTAGCTGAGTTTGAGGATCATTTCGGCGACATATCCTAAGAGATAGACACCACCCCAGTTATGGGCTTCGCTGGGGGAGGCCAAGAGCCTTTCACCATCCCGGAAACGTGCTTCGACAGCAAGTTCCATGTCTTGAATCGTTTCCGTACGAGATGGATAAAATCCTCGTGGTGTCATTTACTGACCTCTTGAAAGGTAATCCTCAAAACGGCAGTTCCCGCGTGCACTGCGACACAATCGCCGCCGCGACCGCCAGCATTCCCGAAAGCCCCATCCCGCATGCGAACCCGGCCGCCACAACTGGAATGATACGGCCCCATTGGATTTCCCCGAACTTGCGCTTGAAATAGAACCGTCCAAGCAAGGCCCCCAAAACCAATGGCAGCCCGGCATGAAGCGGTGCCCCCACTCCTCCGATAAGTCCATAAAAGAAGGCCAATGGCAAACCGAATAGCCAGAGAAAGAAATAAACCACCATCCCCACCCCGAAAGACCCTGCAATCACGGGAACCTTGAGTGCCTCCAACAAAAGGGGTTGTTCGGAGCTGTTCGCGGTCAGGATCAGGTAGGTCTGACGCGCGGCCACCGGCCATGTACGAGTGGCATAAGGAAAAGATTCCGCCGGTACCTGGTTCATACTCCAGAACAGCCACCAGAACAGGAAACTGGAAATCAGACTGATGGGCAGCATCAGCAACTCCGCTTTCACAATCGAGGTGAAACGGGTCCGTGTCAGTTCCAGTTCTCGAAAACGTTGCGCGACACTCCCATAATCAGCCAGTGGAATCGGCGCGAACCAGATATCCACCCCCTTGTAACCGCTGACAATGAAGACCGTCTCTTTCAGGAAAGGAGTTGTGATGCCAGTTCCGGTGATCCCGATCAATCGTGCTGACACATAGGACTGCAGAGGGGTCCAGATGAACCCGAAGATCACGATAATCCAGACCGGAAATTCGGGAACCAGGATGTGGGAGACCCAGATATAACAACTGGTGGCCACTACAATGATTCCGATGCATAGAGGGACAGGGAAATCACCACGCTGTTTGCAAGGGGCACGGTAAGGTGGTTCCATCCCCTCACCATTTTCGTTTGGCATGGGTGTCGGCTCATCCGCTTTTGATCCCAGGGTTCCCGACAGGAAGGTTTTAAGGACACTGTATATACCAATCAGGGCAACTGCAGCCGCAAGTCCCAGCGCCACACTCATCCAGAAATCGAAGCTCAGGATCATCTGGTTGACCAGCAGCCCATTTCCGGGATGCCAGTGCTGGAAGAATCCCAGACTGGCCAGGATCGGGTTTCCAAAAACACTGGTCAGCAGGATGGCGGTAAAAGTTCCCATCACCAAAGGAAAGGGAAGGATCATCCCGGCCAGGAACAGGCTGGCATCGAAACTGATCGAGATCAGACTGGCTGGAAGCAATCCTTCAACCCTGCTGGTGAAATCGATGAAGGGGATGGGAAGGATCATGATCGGCTTGGCCATGAACAAACCAGTGCTTACCGGCAGAAAAACATAAATCAGACCAAAGACAATCCCCAGGCATGCGCCAAAACTGAAAGCATTCCACCTCCAGGACTTCTTACGTTTGGACTGTGTTCCTTCCTCCCGGTCGGTGGACTCAGCCAGCGCAGTGGCCCCCTCGGCGGCCACAGGCGCAAGCGGGAAGGGAAGCCTTTCTACATCCGAGGTCAACCGGAACAGCAGGTACCCCATCCCCAGCCAGGACATGCGGCCCAGTATCTGCCCGATCACAATCAACAGGACTGGCGAGAGGAATCCACGCGACATGCTCCACCACCAGTCGGGATGCGCCAGATTGCGTTTCTGGACCGCCGGTGAATCCATGGAAGGTACTACCCAATCGGGAATCTGGCTTGAGATTGCCTGGGTCTGCGGCGACTGCACCAGGTATTGGTTCCAGATGGCTCCAGCGAAAGGCCCGCCCGCCAGGGCCAGATGGGCGAGTGCTACTGCCGCAAGGCTGGAGGCCACATAGAACAGGATGAAAATCTCCTGCCGACGTAGTTGTGTGAAACTGCGTCGTGAAAGCTCCGCGAACAAAATAACGGTCACCCATTCCGCCGCTGGTCCCAGCGACTGTCCCGCCACCAGCCCGAGGTAGATCGACCCCGGCATCATCACGAATGCGACAAACAGAGCACCCAGAACTGTCCGCCCAGTGAATCCCTCAACATAAGGACCTTGCCCCAGTGCATCTTTATCCTGTTCGTTCATTTGCCATCCTTGAAAACAGGTTTTCTCCCCGCTGGGCATAACTGGCATGTTCTTCCTTGGGAAGGATCCGCCACATCAGGAGCTGTTTACGCAGTGTGCCGATGAAACGGGGGGTCAGACGACGCCAGTTTTGCTGGTCTCCTGAGTGTCTCCGGGCAGACAGATGGAACTGGTAGACATTCTGGTCGGGACGGTATCGGACACTCAGCTCGGCATCATGACTGATTCCCAGATCAAAGGGGGCCAACCAGGCCCGGAAATGCAGGGTGGGTGCGGGCTGGCCGTCATGGGTTGCTGTCAGAACCCCTAACTCGTCCACCGCCAGTTGCCCAACCGAAACACCTTGAATTCCCTCGAGGAATTCATGCATGTAGGCCTGCATGGCATGTGCTCCATGCAGGTCAGTCACGAAGGGGAGATAAATGCTCAGGCTCTCTCCAGACTCTTCCTCGCCCTCCGGTTTCTTTTCCTTGGCTTCTGGAACCGCCGCGAGGAAGGCCTGGCGCATGGGGAAGAGGGTGGACAGAAGCACGATCAGCATGGTGAGTCCAGTGACAAACACGGTGGAGCCAGCGGAATAATTGAGCGTGATCCCTTCGAAAGATCCCGTGACATACAGAATTCGTGAGACAATCTGTCCCAGCAGATAACCCATGCTCGCGCCTATAATGGCATATACCGCCGACTCAGCCAGAAACAACATCGAGACATGTGTCGGTGAAAGGCCTACCGAGTTGTAGATGAAAATCTCGCCCTTCCTCTCGTAAACTGATCCGAGCATTGTTCCCAGCACCATCAGGAAAGCCAGCAGAACCGGGACAAGGATTTCAGCCGCCGCGTTGATCCGGCTACGGTCCAGCGAGGCATACAGGTCGACTGTCTTGCCATCAGAGGCCAGAATGGTGGTGTTGGAACGCCGCGCGTAACCCTCTGCCTCGTTCTTCACATCGACTTCAGGACCGGTTCGCACTGCCACACTCCGGAATGGCGCCCCCAGACGTTGTGCGAACTTGAGCGGAACCACTGCTACCTGATCGCAGGGATAATGAACATAGTCTTCCAGGGTATCCGGGATTTCCTGATCCTCGCGGTTGGCACGCATGAGGGTTTGGAGCGCGAAGTTCACCGGCATCAGTGACTCGCCATCCACATCCACCATCTTGTCAACCTGGGCCTGATCGAGCAGGCCGATCAATGGCAGTGTTTCACCATAGACCAGGACACCTTTTCCCAGGTCCTCAGCGCCATAACCGAGGAACTTGGCAATATGCAGCGGAAGAATGATCCCCATGTCATCTTCGCTTTCGAACCACCGTCCGGCAGCCAGGGCCTTGTCAATTCCTGTGACCAGGGCTTCATTGGGTTCCATTCCCAGCAATACACCCGCAGTGAAGAATCCCTCAGGATGGGTACTGTCAATCACTTCGCCCGAGGGGGCGGGCGAGAGGTCGATTTGTGAGAGGTTTCCCAATGAATCTGAATAAAACCAGGCCCTCCCCGCAACGACTGACCCCTTTCGGGAATAGGATACTTCACTGGACTCCTCATCGATGGGATCCTCTACCTCCACTCCCTCGAAGGTCCGTTTGAAAGATTGATATAACGGCAAAGGAAGAGACAGCCAGCCCCGGTCGCGTGCGAGCAGTCCTTTGTACTCTGGAGTCCCCTTGGGATGGCGCAGGACCGAGATACTGGTTTCTGGAATGAGCGAGGTGAAGGACAGGAGCGTGAAGGTGACCAGGACAATGGTCGCGGCGGTCAGGAAACAGCGTTGGGGACGCCTGCGGATGTTGGAGATTCCCAGGTCAATAGCGCGAGCCGTGGTTCCTCCCAGGTTGGAAGTATCCTCGTGTACCCCTGTGATCAACATCTTCTGCTCCAGCAGCAGGCGGTCGAATTTGCCGAGGATCAATGCGATCACCACGAGCGCCAGGGAAAGGATCAGAAACGCCAGCAACACCACCAGGGGTGTCTTGGTAAACCGGAATGCGGGGTGGACCAGAACAAGTCCCAGGAAACTGACTCCAAAAATGGCCATCATTCCCAGGATACGTCCACGAATCGTGGAGGCAGCAAAAAGCAGACGCTCAAAACAGGAAGAAAAGGGCAGCAGCAGGGCCAGGTAAAACAGCACTCCACGGATCATGTTGTTGGTGATGGTATAAAGCTCGCTGTAAGCCTTACTCTCAAGTGCCCAGCCTCTTTCACTGGCGCTCCGGTAGGTCAGGTAATCCGCTTGTTTCAGGGCTTGATCTGCACGTTTCAGATACTTTTCCGCCTCCGTGTGAAGTGATCGTACACGCGGATTCTGGATTCCATGGGATTCGAGCCTGGCGATCCGTACCGAGTCCAGGTTCCACATATCTTTCGCTCCCTGGAGAACCATGGAGGGGATGGTGTCCAACTGGTCAAACAGGTAACCCTCACCGTGAGGAACTTGAGGTGTGCTGTTCGTCAATACGAGTCGTTTTCCCTGGAAACCCAGCCCAAAGGTAATACGCACCTGCATCGATGGGTCAGCCCAAAGGCTGACACAGTTCTCCTCAACCATACCTAAGGTCGAATCACTGGTGCTCTGTCCAAACTGGAAAGGCGGGCTATCCGTTCCCGCCTCGAGGAGGACCACCTGCTTGAGGGGGATGAATCCACGTGGCTCGGTCAGGCCATACAGAGTGATTGAACGGCATGGGAAGGTGACCAGGTTGAGGCTCTGTTCCGGTTTCAGGATCGGGAGCTTGCTCGGGAAATCGAGTGGACGGGCCATATCCTGGGCGAAGATCACAGATCCATCCAGTTCCAGAGGTTGCGGGAGCCGCCCACGTTGTGAACGAGCTCGTTCCAGTTCTGCCCAAGCAGTGGGATTGGTCTTTACGAACTGCTCATCAGCCACGCCATATGCCTCGACCAGACACTCGAAGAACAGGAAGTTTCCGGTGATGTCGATCAGTCCATCGAATTCATAATTCCCTTTTTCATCGGTCATTACCGTGGGAACTCCACGTGTTCCCATCAGGTACTTGTCTCCACGCTGGGACTTGAAGAACACCGGCGAATTACCAAGTGGTTCATCCGGGGTGTAGTTGGTCTTGGGATCCAGCCACAGAGCTCTTCCCGATAATCGTGCCCACTTGTCCAAAAGCTCCGCATTGACGAATGGCCCGCGCCAATTCACCAAGGCCTGGGCGATTTTGAGCAACCCAACCCTGCGTCCCTTTTCCCACAGAATCTGCCTTCCAAACCGGTAGCTGTCGAAACGGTCGGCAGTGTCTCCTGGGGTGTCCACATACCGCCGATCATCGTTGACCGTGGCCAGTGTGATCGCGGGTAGCCCTGCCAGAACCGGCATCTCGCTTTCAAAGGGGGCCTGGTAAGGGAAATAGGTCCACCACCCTCTACCAAGGGTCAGGTTGATCCCGTCTACAAATGGGGGAAGCTCCTTGACAGGATCAAGGTCCCTGGAATGTCTGGCTGCATACTCGCTGAGTTTCAGTCCCATCAGACTGAAACGCGGACGCAGGAGATGTTCAAAGTAACCGCGGTAACGTCCCAGACAGAAGATACCGAAGCGTTCCGAACGGCTTGAGAGGTCCAACCCTGCGAACAGGCCGGGACGGCCCATTCGTGCCAGAAATGAAGATTGTTGTTCCGGCTTCCAGCCAGACTGGAGGCCATCCTTCATCTGGCGGACAAAATGAGTGATTCCAGCTAATCCCTCGCCATGCCCCCCAGTAAAAAGGAAGTAAACGGGACGCCTCGATTCGGGCGGGTGCGTGACCAGGTATGAGGCCAGTTCCAGGAGTGTGGCCGCTCCAATAGCCTGCTCCGCACCGGGTGCGAGCTGTGGAACCAAACTGACACAGTCGTAATAG
>CAYZUX010000198.1:0-11188 GCA_964481775.1 uncultured bacterium
GTGAAACGATCAATGAGGGGAAAGACGGTACCTGCCAAGAAGATTCCACAGTGCCCGGGGCAGAGCCAGCAACAGTGGAAACCTGAGGATAGTTTCGATCTTCCCTGCCCTATCTGTGGATCAGATATCGAGTTCTGGAAGGATGATGTCACCAGGACCTGTTCCTTGTGCGAACAAGTCATCCCCAATCCTCGCCTGGATCTGGGCTGTGCCCAGTGGTGCCGATATGCAAAGGAGTGTTTGAGCCAAGTGGCTGAGGAAAAGACTCACATTATCAATCACCTGGGAGAGGGACTCCAGGAAGCGATCCGATTGGCGCATGAAGCCCTTGCTCGACGTGATTTGGAAAGGGCAGCAATCATGGGTGGTTTGGAGGTACAGAAGAACGGCTCTATTCTGATCCGGATACTGGGAGAGGAGATCCTGATCAATCCCATATCCCTGGAGTTGAAAACATCCAGTGGAGAGGCCCCGCACTCTTATCATGAACTCCTGGCTCTCCGTTACCTGGCGGTGGAAAAGGAGATTCGTCCCACCGGTGAATGGATCTCTTTCAGAGATCTACCCGGAGGAGCTTTCTACTATGAACCCGCATCGGGGCGAACCACCCGGTTGCTTCTCAAGGTCTTCGGGAATGATATCGACAGGTTGCGTGCAGCACTCACACGTTACCCCTGCAAACAGGTTGATCTGGGTGATCTGGCTGTGGAGATCGAAGCAATCGGCAGGATAAACGTTTTATTGGTCTATCGGCTTGGAGATGAGGAGTTTCCCCCGGCACTTGACATCCTGTATGACCGGATTATTACCTCAGTTTTTCATACGGATGAAGTGGCAGCACTGGCGACCCGGTTGTGCGTGGGACTCATCAATCCAAAGACTTCCTGAAAAAGACCTGATTCCCTATTTTCTTCTTTGATTTCAGCGTTTCCATTCATTCTGGAACAGGATAAAATCCAGCTCATTGATATTTCCACTGCAGTCCAGGTCTCCGTTGCCGAACAAGTGGAATAGCCCTTGTCGTTGCCGGATTAGTTCAAGGAGATCAATTGCATTTACCTTGCTGTCTCCATTCAGGTCGGCGGAATTAGGGCAAATAGTCGTGGGAGTAGGTGTTGGTACGGGTGTGGGCGTATTTGAAGCACCGGTGACCATCAGACACCACTGATTGAGGGTACCCGAGTATCCAACACCCAGATCGGCGATGTTCAACTTCCAGGTTCCCGCCAGGTTTTGCCCCTCAAAACTGTTCAGGAGAGCGAAAGGATTGTCTGTCTGTATGGGCCGGTAAGGATCGACTGGAGGGCAGAATATGGGTTCTCCTTCATCGTCAAAAACAGCGAAAATGTCTGCGGCCGGTGGCATGCAGTTGGAGGTATAGAGACTCACTGTCAAGCCGGTGTTCACAAATTCCAGAGACAGAGAAAGATCCATGGCTGCAGGATGTGTAATATCCACGAAGACATTCAGATCGGTAATCGTTTGGTTATCCGTAATGACGATCGTATCCTCTAAAAAACCAGTGGTTGTGCCTGTAGCGTCTGGAATCGGCAGGTGTGGCGCGCGTGTATAAGGGGATCCACAATCGAAAGATTGTGTCGGGCTGGGTGTGGGAGTAGGTGGTGTTTCGGGTGTCGGAATGAGCAAACACCATTGATTGAGGACGCCTTGGTTTCCAGGTGCAACATCCGAAAGGGTCAGTTCCCAGCTTCCCTCGGCTGATTCACCATCAAATGTCTGGAGTGCCTCTTCTGGCTTGGCTGACAATTGGACTGGGGGGCAAGGGAGCGATCCCGAGGCATCATCAAAGATGGTTGAGATGTTGTCATTCGTTTCACATGATCTATCGAAGAGGAGAACCCTTGATCCTGTCTCTACGTGTCTTAACTCAATGTTGAGATCGAGAAGATAATCATGGGAGACATCCACAAATATGCGTGGCTTGGATATGATCCCAAAACCAGGTGGAACCTGAATGGTGTCTGAAATCTTCCCCACATTTCCATTGGACCAGTCGGGAATTGTTGCGAGGGGCGTGCTCCGTAGAGACACCGGACAGATTGCGGCCATTCCAGTTCCAAAAAAAAGGCGGTAATTCCCCGACCCGGTTTTGGCATGGACTTTCAGAGATATAAAGTCATCCGTGTGACTGCCGTAGGGGATGCGAAGGTAGTCATGTTCACCAACACCTCCAAAGCAGGAAACACCTGTATATTCAATGGATCCATCATTGTTGAAGACATTGATCACAAAATCCGCTGATCCCCCGGATTCATTTTTAAGGACAATTAATAGGTCCTCATTCCTCGGTACAGTTTTGCCCACTACAAACCAATCCACATCGGATAAGGTCGTGATTTGCCCGGTAACGTGATGGCCAATCGTAAAACTTGTGGATGTGGTTGCAGTGTCATTAGGCTCAGTCTCCAGTCTCTCGAAGGCCGGACCACTCAGCATTTTGAGGAAATTGAGACGGTAGCCACCCTGGATGACGGCTTCGTGGTTCCAGGGATAGACATGGGCGTATAGGGTCGCATCCTTGGGTAGTGTAGCTCCAGCAATGCCTGACTGCCGGATGAGGACACCTGTCCTAATATCATCATTTACCGCTAGTGGAGTGGATTCATCCCCGGAATAGAGCTCCAAAATGGTGTCTAATCCGGGATTCTCAACTGGTTCAATCCAGGCTGAAACCCATCGGTCCGTGAGAGCGAGCTCATACTGAAAAAACCAATCCTCATCCGCTACCCCTCCCATGGATTCCAAAGATGTGGCTACACGAGGTTCCCAAATTCCTGGAGATACAACTTCAATGGCTTGTTGACGTGAGTTGTTTGGTTCCCACGGATCTTGTGTTGGGGCACACTCGAGCCCATTTGAAAGAGAAACCATGGAAACAACAAGAGAGAGAAACTGACCCCAAGCTGGTAATCTTATCATCAAGTCCCTCCTCAGAAGGCAGTTTTGATCCTGATTGTACGGGGCGGAGAAACTTTACAAACAGAACGAAGTGGAACTTCACTTACGGTTAATTTCATAGTCCCCGCTTGGACTGTTTATATTCCATGGGGGAGCTGAACAATCAGGATAGCACTATGCAGTTGAAGACGCATCAATTTTTTTAGAAAATACCTATAGGTTGGTATCCATCAAGGCTCCATGATGACGATATAAAGACGAATTTATCGCTCTGGAGTATTGAATTTTTTATCTCCCTCACCACGGAGGAGTTGTCCCAATTCCTGCCGGACTCTTGAGTACTCCGTGTGTTCTGCCAAGTTTAACTGCTCTTTGAGAGGTGATTCATGGTCATAGAGTTCCCAGGCGACTGCCTCGGGCAGATTTCCTGGCGGGGGAGGAGATGTAGGGTTGAAAGGAATCCATTCAGTGTAACGGTACCTCTGAGTTCTTAACGTGTAGCCCATCAACCCCAAACGGAAGAATTGGCTGATCGCCATGTCTTTCCAGGGGTGTTCCGGATCATCCAGGAGGGGAACCAAAGAGTCACCCTCCAGGTGTTCAGGTTTTGAGATTCCACACAAGTCACACAGTGTCGGGTAAAGACCGAGAGACTCCGTCACCGCCATGCATTTTAGTCCACCACCATTATGGCCAGGGGCACGAATGATTAACGGAACGCGGGTATCCAACTCGAAGTTGCTTTCCTTGCCCCAAAAACCATATTCGCCGAGTTTATATCCATTGTCTCCCCAAACAACCACGATTGTATTCCCGGCAAGTCCAAGGCGTTCCAGAGCTCCGAGAAGGCGTCCCACCTGTGCATCCGCATAACTTGTGGCGGCATAATAAGCACGGATCAAATCGCGCGTTTTTTCAGGTGTCAGGACACCATGGCGACGGATATCCCTATACCGGATCCATTCGTTGAGTTGGGTGAATTCGATGGCGGGCGCTCCCTCTGGAGGTTCAGTGACACTGGGGGGGATGATCGACTCGATTGGATACAAATCAAAATACTTCGCGGGAGCAACAAAGGGCAGATGTGGTTTACTGAAACCAGCGCATAAAAAAAAGGGCCCCTTCCGTTTTTCCTCCATTGTAGAGATCACCCGGTCCGCGACTTGGCCATCCCAGAAATAATTATCCTCCACATGGGGAGCTTCCCAGGAGATACCCGGCTCGATCAGGAATAGCGGTAGTCCTGTTTGCGGATCTGTCTCGACTCCGAGTTCCTTCATGGCACCTAACCGTTTTTGTTCCTTGAAGAATAAAGTCATCTCCTCAGGCCCATAAGGTGCGACCGCCGGAGTAAACAGGGGGGCTGACCAGGAGGCTGGATCATCCAGGTTGTGGGAGTGAAAAACTTTTCCAAAGGCTTGGGTGTGGTATCCATTCTGCTTAAACAACTGTGGCAGTGTAACCACATCAGGAACAGAATCCCGGAAATGTGGGCCGATCCACCAGATACGGCTGGTATCGGGACGAAGTCCAGTCAGAAGTGAAGTCCTCGAAGGCGCGCACAAAGCAACCTGGCAGTAATTCCTCTGGAAAGTAATCCCCCCTGATGCCAAATTGTCGAGGTGTGGAGTTTTAACAATGGGATTCCCGTAGCAACCCAATTCCGGGCGAAGGTCATCCACCAGAATGAAAAGAATGTTGGGTGGATGCTCAGTCGCTAAAGACGCCCTCCATGTGTTTGTAGCAGATAGAGCGGATAGCCCAGTCAGAGCTGTTGTGCTAATGAAACCACGCCTGGAAAGTATTTTGGGTTCTCCTCCATGTTGGTCTTGATCCAATAAATTTATTTTGTCTTGATGTGTTTGAGTCATCCCATTGCCACCTCTTGGGTTGTTTTAAGAGCTTGCAGGATTCCCTCAAGAAGAATTTCCTGAAATTTGTTTTTATTGAAACTCCGAACCAATCGCATGGAGCTGTGATTGTCTTCCGCTTGAACATCTGTTTTTCCAGTATCATAATCTATCGATGGGATAATCCCCACGGTTTCAATAATTTCAGGATGGAGCATGGCAACAGCCGCTAATGGGTCATGAAGATGGCATCCCTCCTGATTCCGTATCGCTTTCATTTTATCCATCCAGGAAATTGTTCCATCGTAGAAAGCCTTTCCTGCTTCTCCATATTCGAGCCACTCGCGGATTGTCTCAGGTAAAAGGCAAGTCTGAAGTGTCATCTCCAATGGAATAATCGTAATAGGCAGACTGCTTTGAAAAACAGCTGATGCTGCTGGTGGATCAACCATCATATTGAATTCCGGATGGCGCTCCGTTCCATAGAACCATCCCCCCATTGACACAATTCGTTCAATCCGGTTCCGGCAAGAAGGATGATTTCTAAGAAGGTTGGCCACATTGGTCATGGGGCCGGTAGCCAGAAGTGTGAAACTGAATTCGGGATCCTGCGAATCAAGCCAATCACCAAAATTCATGGTCTCAGTTTGTCTCCCCGGGTGATGATCAAATATCCACTTTTCTTCACAATTGGGGTCACCCATGACAATCGAATGGCCGGTTCGCAGAGACCGGTCAAGAGGTTTCGCAGAACCACGGAAAACAGGAACTTCGAGATGAAGTAGTTCACAGATATAAAGGGTTGACTTCAATCCTGACTCCAGTGAGACATTTCCCCCTACGACACAAATTCCGGATAATCCCGCCCAATCTGGTTGCCCAGCCAGGTAAGCGATCATCAGGGCATCATCGATATCTCCTCCCTCAATTCCAAGTGCAGTGTCAACGTCAATGATAAGATTGGACATTGAGTAAAGCCTCCTTACATTTTGATGGCACCACTGGCCAATCCTTCGATAAACAGACGCATTGAAAAAAAGAACAGGATCACGAGGGGAATGCTGGCGATCAGATATCCCGCCATTAATGGACCATATTGGATGAGATTTAAACTCTCCATGTATTTCAGACCGACCGAAAGGGTGTAATGATCTCTCTGCAGAACCACCAATGGCCAGATGTAGTCATTCCAAAGTGTGACAGCATTGATGATGGCCATGGTTCCTATAATCGGACGGGCCAATGGAAGCCCGATGTGGTAGTAGATCTGGAAAAGATTGGCTCCATCCAACTGAGCAGATTCGAATAAAGAGCGCGGTTGTGACTGGAAGAAAGTACGCAGGACATAGATCAACATGATCTGTCCTCCAGCGGCTGCGGGAATGATTAACGCCCACACCGTGTTAAGTAAACGGAGATCCTGGCCCCAACCAGACCAGTTGGACAGATGTTTTCCAAATTCACGAATCCCCTGATCGAGATTTACCACCAACGCATAGAGGGGAATCAGGTTGAGAATGCCGGGAATCATCATTAAGGCAATGATATACATAAAAATCGATTTTTTACCCACGAACTCATATTGAGCCAACACAAAGGCACACAGGGAACCGAGGAACACCGCCCAGAAAGTAGCCGATACCGCTACAAATATTGTGCGCACTATATAAGGTCCGACATATTCCCACGCTGTCCAAAAATTCACAAAATGGAGTGGCCATGTGGGAATAAAAGGATTCTCCAGAAACTGATTATTATCCTTTAAACTGATCACCAGCATCAGATAAACTGGAAACAATATCAGCAGGCTCAACAATAAGAGCGCACTTGTCTTAATTATTTCAATAGATGTTTTAATTTGTGGCCTAATCGACATGGACTTTCGCCACCTTCATGTTTACCAGCGTGAAACCAAGAATGATCAGAAACATCACCACACCCAATGCTGAGGCATAGCCCATCTTTCCATAAGAAAAGGCATTTAAATACATCCACAACCCAGGAAGCATGGAGGCGTTGTTAGGCCCCCCGCGTGTCAGGATTAAAGGTAAAGCAAACTCCTGGAGGGTTCCGATTGTGGTTAAGACCAGGTTCAATTTGACCTGACCCATCACTAATGGCATCTCGATCAACCAGAATCGACGGAAGGCACCACAACCATCCAATTCGGAGGCTTCAAAAATTGATCCTGGTATTGCCTGGAGCCCCGCCAATAAAATGAGAACTCCGATGGTGGAAACGAAGGGAAATCCGATGAACAAAAGTGCTGGAACCACTGTATTTTCGGAACCCAGCCAGTTGACTGGAACCTGGATGACATTGAACCAGAGAAGCAAGGCATTAAGAACTCCTCCATCCATCTTGTAGAAATACTTCCACACCAGCATCCCTACGATGGATGGAATAATCAGCGGAAGGACAAAAGCGACACGAAACCAATATTGAAGGGTCCTGTTGGCAAGATGGAAAAGGAGGACCGCAACCAGGATAGTGGGAGTCAACTTGAGGATATTAGCCACAAGGAACACCCCCATGATGATAAAAGATCCGGAAAGGACCTCATCTGCGAGCAGATACCTGAAGTTCTGTAACCCGATGAACTCCGATATATCGGCCCCATTCCATTTGAAGAAGGCGTGATAGATGGCTGAACCAGCAGGAAAATAACAAAAAACTCCCAGTAAGACCAAAGTCGGTACAAAGACCATCAGGATTTGACGGTCTTTCATGATTGCCTCCAGTGTCCCTCGCCAGGTCATTACAACTAATGTCAGGCTGAACAAGGAGGTCACCAGGATCATGATGAAATGGATCAGGCTTTTCAACGAACGGTAAGAGAGGGGTGGGGATTCATTTTCCAATAGGTCCTGATCATTTCCAGTAACGCGCTGGCACAAAAGGATCGTTGAATTTACCTCCGTCAAAGTCCTCCAGACCTCATCGAATGCCGACAAGAAGACATCCGCATTCGGAGGATCGTTTCGTTGAAAGGTATCACGGAATATGGCAATCCAATCATGGTGATGACGGCGAATCTCTGCCTGAAGGTCTTCCGCATATTCCCGTACTGCACGCCCGTATGCCCAGATAAAGTATTTCTGAAGATTCTCCAGGAACTCCTTGAATCGTTCATCACGCCAAGCCTGGTAAACATCATGTGAACCGCCTACGGATTTCTTGAAATAGGTGTAGTTGGGAATTGCACCCAGAAGACTGTTGAGCTCATCCAGTACACGTGTTCGCCCCTCAGCCCAATAGGGTTCTTTCACGATTCCGATTTCATAGGGATTAAAGAAAATCGTGTGCGTCCCGCGACGGCCAATCGCACGCATAAATGGTTCAAGACGTTCTGATGGTTGGATCCCCTTGATGGGAGGAATTGTATTGGCAGTGTCAACCATGATTTTCTGAGCCTCGGGAGAGGTCAGGTACATGAGAAAGTCTACTGCTGCTGGCAGATTCCCACGTGACTCGGTTACTTGAGGTACAGCAAACTCAAAGGCCCGCAAACTAGGGGTTTCATTATAGAGACCATCAAAGTACGGTGTACCCTCGAGTGATGGAAACGGAAAAACTCCAAGTTCAAAGGGTGCTTTATCCTCAAAGTCCGCGAGGTCGGTTGAAACCCAATGGATGGTAGCCGCCTTGCCACGCAGAAAATCATTGAAGGCATCGCGGATATCCATCGCTGTTGAGCCAGGAACCCAGAATTCGCTTTTTTCATAAAGGAGATGCCAGAGCTCGGAAACTTCCTTGTCACGAAGGTCGAGGGTTCCATCCAGCAGGCATTTGGCAGTTTCGAAAACATCCGGATAGTCATCCGGCACGATCACATCCAATTTGGGGATCAGATTGTCGTAAATCTGCTTGGTAATGTAGGGCATCTGCCAGATGAGTGGTGCAGGATCCGGATGAAAATTGCAGACTTCGCCATAGTATCCGGCTTGTTCCAGCTTTCGAAACGCCGCAATCAACTCGGCCCAGGTCTCTGGTTCATCGACCACCTCTTTCCCCGTGCTGTCCCGAATCGCGTTTCCCACATCATCCCGTTTAATGATCCCAGCTTTCCGGAAGGCATCCCTGTTATAAATAAAAGCGCTGTTTTCGGAGGCCCAGGACACCACCCAGTTCCTGCGTTTGACTGGATCTCGGGCTTCGATCAGGAATTGAGGCCAGAACATGTCTGCCCATGTGATTCCAGTGTACTGGTTTGGTTTCTCAAGGTAAGGAGAAATATCCACCAGTTTCCCCTGATAGGCGCCATACCGGACCGCTGTCCCATTGTCGATCTGGACAATGTCAGGGATTTCATTACTCAGAATCTGGGTCTGCAACCAATCATGATACCCTGTGTAGGGCAGACTGACCCATTTGATGGTTACGCCTGGGTTTCGCTCATGATATTCTTCACTTATTTTTGTGAACGCTTCGAGCATCCCTTTCTTTTCAAGGATCCAGGAACTGACACGAAGCGTAACCGGTTGGCTGGGTGTGAAGGTGTGTGCCACCATTTGGTATGGTTCGGACCGGATATGATCGATAAAGCCTTCTTCTGAGATATCGCCCAGCTCAGCGAGTCGGTCAAGGGCACGGTCTTTCCAGTTACCAGCGGATTTCTTTTCAGATTCGAGAATGGTGTGATAGATCGATCTGGCGGCTTCGTTATCTCCCGCCTCCTGAAGCATTTTCGCCTGGAGGTAATGGAACAGCTCGATTTCATGATGAAGAAAGGTGTCTGTTCCTTTCTCCACTAATTCACCATACCAGTGAGCAGCTTCTTGTGGATCATGCACATGCTCCCGGTAGATTCCTGCCAGGGCTTGACGCGAGAGGTCCGCCAGTGAGCTCTCGGGAAATAGCTCTACAATTTTTTGATAAGCCGTGAGGGCTTGGTCTGGTCCATACTCAGTAATTGTTAAGGAAGCCCATAAAGCCTGCATGTAAAGCGCATGGGCAAGAAACGGTGATTTTGGATGTTTTTCAATAAACAGGATCAGGTCCTGTTGCTTCCGTTCTCCTTCAACCGATGGATCTGCCCAAACACACCATGTGGATAGGAAACTGGCTGTATCAGCTTCATATGGTGTGGCTCCATTAACAGGTGAAACTTGGGAGAACCTATCGATGGCACTCAGGAAGTCCATGGGGACATTCTTCCCGGTCATCAGGAAATCCATGCCTCGTTCAAGCTCCGCGCGAGCCACAGAAAGACCTGGGCACGGCTTCACCTTTTCCGCAGTACGCATCGCCATGAGTGGAATCAGCGCCAGTGCTCCCAATGAAATGAGTGATTTCAGTGGTCTCTGCATTCCGGATCAGTGGAGATTGTCTCCGATGGTCATATTGACAAGGCCATCGCCGATACAGCTTTCATGGCTGGCATGGAGGATCAAGCGGATAGGGCCTGCATAAGGCTCATAACAACCCTGCTCCGGATTGAACATATCAGGCAGATTTTCCGGTGGCACAACCGTTTCGTAGATTCCCGGTTTTACTTCATGGCAAGAGACCCAACGGAATCTACCTGGTACGATACGGTAAATGACCTTCGATCCTGCTGAAGGATTTCCATCCGGATCCACAACAATCACACGAAGGCGCTTTTCACCATTCTGGCCTGGAATAAGTTCTGCCCGGATCCCCAGACCCCGGAGAATCTTTGTGGAAAACGCATAGGCCTTGGAATCGATTTTAAGCAAACGAGCCTTTTCGGCTATGTTCAAGCAGACCTCGAACGAAGCCACATCCACACCAACCTTTTTCCAGCGATCAAGGATTTCCCGGCAACAGATCAGAGATCCCTCCAGATTTGCGGACTCATAATGGGGAGACATCCATACCAGGGCAGTCCGCGAACCTTCCAAAGTCAGACTTGTGGGTCCGTCCAAAACATCCAGCTCATTGTTAAGGGGTGTATCAATCCTTCTCCAATGCCAGACTGCCTTGCCCGAACCTGGAACAAGGAGAGGCTTCAATGAAACAGACACAGGTATAGTATCATGGTTGATAAGCACAACTGCCAGATTCCAGCCATCCGTTAATGTGTGGGCATGGACCTTACCCTCAGTCTCAACACGAACCGGACAAAGAAATGATTCAGGGACACTGGATATAATAGACTGCCGGATGGATTCAAAGGGAGCTGCCTGGTAACGAGTGACATGTTTGTGTGCTCCTGATCCCGTTGTGCAGGCATTCAACAATTCGCGTTGGATTTCCTCTGGAGGATCCTGGAGAGTGACCACATGAGGTAGATCTGTCAGTGGATCATTCTCAAAGGGTGTCCCCATTTCATCAGCCTGAGCGAATTTCCCCCATCTGAAAAACTTTCCGCCTGCTTTCAGGTAACCCTTGAGTCCCTGAATCGCGGATTTGTCTGTGAAGGAATTATCGAGGCTGATCAAGAGGCACACTTTCGC
>CAYZUX010000199.1:0-11148 GCA_964481775.1 uncultured bacterium
TTTCCGTAAAGAGAGGAGCCAGTCCTGGAATGAAGCCAAAAATCGGGGTACGCCCCTCGACGTGATTCAATTGCCTTCTGAGCATACCACCCATCACAAGGGTTGAACCATCCTTCACACGGACACGGACAAATGCCTGACGCGTATCTGTGGACGGTTCACCCACTGCATCCAAAGCACCAGTGACAGGATTAGGAATCGCGAGACGGTCTCCTGGGACACTCAAATCGGGCTGCAATTCCAGTTCGATATGCCCATCGCCGGTTACATACGGGATGGTATTTAAGGTGAATCCGTATGTCCCTCTGGCGGTTGTTGCTTGAACAACCGGGGTATCGCTTCCTGTTGGGATGGTGGTGGTGTATCCCGAAATGTAGGGGATTTGCTCACCCAGAATCACTGTTCCCTGGCGTCCCGACACGACGGTTACTTTGGGGGCGGTCAGGATGCGTATTTCGGAGAACTGTGCAAGGAAGTTGAGGGTGGCATCGATGGTGGTCCTGCCAAGCGTCGCCAATGTAATACTTGAACCGGCAGGATTATTGGGTTGACTGATAAAATCGGCTGCGGCATCCGCCAGAGTAAATCCCGGACCCGGTTCGTCGTTGTCATCAATTTCCATGAAATTATTGATGGCCATCGTGATGCCCCACTCATCAGAGGAGTCATACGATAACTCGACAAGACGTACCTCGATCTCTACCTGATCTACCGGGACATCGAGAAGTTCAATCAGATCCTGAGCACGGTCCAATTCGGCGGGTTCATATCCACTGATGATCATCCGCTTGGTCTGGATATCCGCCGTGACAACCACACGGATAAGACCAAACAGCCCGTATTGGGTATTTGTTTGGCCCTGCTGCTGATTCTGCTGACGGTCCTGACTTGAGGTCTGTTGGTCGCCACCGCCACCCTCACCAAGGTCAACACCTTGCGTTTCATTGATGTAGACCTGGAGGACAAGCCCTTGGAGGGCATAGGCCATTTCAAGGGTATCACGCTTTTGAACAACCACCACTCGTGTGAGATAACGATTCTCGGTGATTCCCTGGAGATACTCCTCGATCTTGCGCAGGTTATCAGCGGTATCGACCACATCGATCGTGCCCGCATCGGGATCCGGGTACATGACCCGCCCTTCAGCGGCAGCTTCCTCAATACTCCGGTCACCGTAGAGAAGGGTTCTGAATACATTCTTGGTGAAATCCACCTGTTTGCGGCGGCGCAGTTGTGCATCCGGGGTTTCACTACGGGTATCTTCAGCGGGAACTACCGTGAATTTACGAGCCTTGAGCTCACGTTCAGAAACCTGCTCGACAAACTTGGAGTCACGCATAAGGCGCTTGACCAGCTCAAGTTTATCAGGGGTTTGGCGGATGATCAGGATGTTGGTTTTTTCATCATAGAGGATGTACGGCTGGTCATCCCGGAATTCCGATTTGAAGTCTGCATCACCGAAGAGACGCAGGCTGATGATACGGGCAAGGTTTTCGCCACCGGTCTTGGGGAGCTTGAAGGTTTCCACCACCAGGGGCTTTTTCTCAACCTGAATGTTCCCGGCCTTGTAGAGGCTGAGGAATTGCTCGACGAGTTCGACGTTATGACGGCTGTCGATGACAACCAGTTCCATCATCTGACGGCTCAGGAAGAACTTGCGGCCAGGAATCGTGGCATCGATGTCTTTGGGTTCCACCTTACCGAGGATCACTTCCCTTAAGGCTTCGGAGGGATCATCGGTTTCCTTACCTCCCATGGCATCCATGGCCAGACGCTTGAGTGCCTGGTACTGTTCCTCGGTCAATGGGAATCGCTTCGGGATGATATCGCGGGTAACCTCGATCACATTGGTTCCCGGTTCCCGGGTCCAGTTATATCCATTGAGTTTCAGGACACGGTCAAGAACCTCGCGGTAGGTCATCTCAGTCGTGCGAAGGGCATGAATATCACCGGTCACGCCTTCCCCTGTGATGATTTGCAGGTCCGCAATCGCACCCATGGTGGAGAGGATCGAGGAAATGTTCACACTCTGATCCTGCTCAAGACGGAAGGTCTTTTCATTCAGAAGTTTTTCCACACGGTCATCGACTTCAGTACGTTTAGTCTGGGCTGCCTGTTTACTTTGTGCTTCGGCATGATCATCGGCATACTTCTCGATGAAGGCTTGGGCAGTTGGATTATTGGGATCGATCCGGAGAGCCTTTTCCCACATCTCATATGCGGTAAGGATGTCGCCTTTTTCATTGGCGCGGACACCCACCTCAATCAACTCTTGAACTTGATCTTGCGGGGTTGATGGAACCTCGTAGGATTCAGCAACCGGCTGTTTAGCCTGGCTGGGAGAAGCAGTGACACCAGGCATGGGCAGCAAGGGGGCGGCAGGTACTTCACCCGATCCTGTGGCAGCATCGGCAACACGTACCGCTTTCGGAAGGTCATCTTCGAATCCCTCCTCGGCGATTTCATCGAGTGTCGCCAGGCGGTCTTGATCACCCCATTCCGGTAAACGTTCCACCGTCTTGGGAATGGCGGATTGTGGAGAGGAATTCACGCCACTTTTTTGAATAACTTCGGCTTTCCAACCCTCTGATGGGCTACCCCATGGGTCGTTTTGGGTTGATGTGCCTGCAGAGGCTGTCATTGCGGTACTGGACCCCTGGTCTGAGGCTGAGAGGCTCTGCGTTGGAACATCTGAGTCCCATAAAGTCTCGATCTTGCTCAGATAAACCTGTGCGGTTTCGTAGTCCTCGGAATTTGTTGGAACTTGGGAGAGAGTTTCATGTGCCTTTTTCAAGTCACCTGCGTTGTATTGAGCCTGCCCCTCTTTGAACAGTGACAGCCTGTTAGAACCAAATGTAACGGGAGCCTGTGTCTCGGTCCCGGCTTGAGTCAATGCAAAGCCATCCGAACTGTTTCCCGCCTGCTCAAGAGCAATGCACTGCTCCAGGTATTTTTTTGAGGCGGCATGATCAGGAACAACCGAAAGAACTTCCTGAAATTGCTTCCTGGCAGTCTGGTAATCTTTCGAGTTGAATGCTTGGATACCTTTGTCATAGACCGGAGCAATCTGAAGGACCGGATCTCTGACTGGCGCGGCCGCAAGTAAGGGTGGTCCCGACTTGGCTGTTTCCTGGGCTCGCTGGGATTCAATCGCCAACAGCCTGCGTTGTGCATCCTCAGAGTTCGGAAAAAGGGTCAAGACTTGACTGTAATAATCCGAAGCCTCTTCGAAGGATCCCCGTTGCTCAGCCTGAAATCCTTTTTGAAAGAGATCTGCTGCCTGGGCAAGTGCCACATCCTCGATCGTTGTCTTCTTGAGTTTCTCACTCTCCGGAATCAGTAAGGATCCCGCACTCTCATTGGGATTTGTGGAAGCAGGGGCAGGCTTCTGGGTGGCCTTTGCCTCCTGAACATGCCTGAGACCCTCCTGAGCATCGTAATTCGAGGGATCGACTTTTAAGGCCTGGTTGAAATAGGACTCGCTGGACGTGTAATCATTTTCCGCCAATGCTTTGATCCCACGGGCCAGATACCCCTGGACAAGTTCTCCACGGGTTTTCTGCTCGGCACCACGAAGAGCCAATGCCTGGGCTGCCTGTCCTTCTGCCTTGTTGATTTCAGCAGCAGCTTGGCGAGCCACAGTAAGTTGAGTGCGCAGTCTGGCAACTGTTTCCGTATCGGGTCCTGAAGCGGGCTGGTTGTTCAAGGCCGCTTCCGCCTCATCAAACTTCCCGGCTTGTATGAGATCCTTGATGACTGCCAGAGGCAAAGGACCCTGGTTGATCACAGGCTCGGGTTGGAAACCTGCAGGCGGTGGGTCTGAAGAGCCCTGATATGTGTGAGCAATTCCAATAAAGCCAAAAACAATGGCTGCGGAAATGAGAAGGCCGAACCTTTTGTGGCGATCAAATGAACCCGGAAATGACCTTCTTTCTGGACTGGCGGCGGTGGTGCTCTCGACTGGGCCTTGCATCCAACAGGACCTCCGGAAGCGGCAAGAAAAAGTAATCACGCTTTCAGTGCAGTCAGGAAGAGAATCGTCTTCCAGACTTCCCCCCTACCAAAATGTCAATAAGACGAGACCCCAAAACTGGGCCCATTTCGTCCCCCCCACACCGGCCACAAAAAAAACGTGTCCGGATGCGATCTTTCACAGATTCAGGCAGAGAACGACGGACCGTCTTGTTACGACACGGGAAAACCAGTCATATCAAGCGTTTTCATGGATCCTACTTATCGTTCTGCCGTGACTCTCAAGTCCGAACTTCGGACCAAATAGACTGACGCCCTTTTCACCTGAAAACACACTCTGTGGGAAGTTAAATCAGAAACCTCCCTGTGTCAATCTGGAGCGGTTTATATCGAAACTTAATCCGGCCCTCCAAAACCTTTTTATTGACGGAGCTTCTGGCGGACCCGCTTCCATTCATTCGACACTGTCGTAAAGCGCCTTCCGGCCTCGTTCCCACCCGGAGCACGGCGCACGCTGGGCTTCTTCCTGAGGGTATCCAGCTTGTCCATGGACTCCGTGAGCTTTTTCACAAGCTCGGTGGTATCCTGTTTGGCTTCCATCTGTGTTTTGAGTGTGGCGAGATCTTTCTCAGCTTCGTCCAGCAGGGTGTTGATTTCCTGTACAATCGAGGCTGCCTCGATCTTCTGAATATACCCATCATAGGGCCGCCGGTCCGAACTGGCCTTGGGATCGCCCAGTTTTTCAAGGTTATCGAACAGACCGAGGATCTGGTTCAGGATCTCCCGGTTCTCCTGGAACTTCTCTGTCCCCGCAAGGGTTTCTATGTTCTGACGGACCGCTGCGATGCGCGCATCCTTGCCGCTTTCCACCTTGGTCTGTATTTCCTGTAAACGTTCCATCTTGGGAGGATCGATGATTGTATTATTGGGATCCAGTGTTTTTTGAAGATCACGGAATTTGCGAATCCGTCCAAGCAGTTCGGCCACGGTACCGACTTCGGTCTGCTCGGTTACTGAGCCTCCATCGCGGATGATCGAATCAAAGTCCTGCCGGACCAACCTTTCACTGATGCTGTCTTTTGCCTGCCCGATGGCATCGAGCAGGCTCTTGGCTTCGGTCATACGGGCTTCAGCGCCTTGCGCGATATTCAGGCACTCCGGATTCTTTGAAGCGGTGTCGAGTGCCTGTTTGAGTGAAGAATGGGCTTGGGTGAGAATATCGAGTGATTTGTTCAGGTCCGCGCTCTGATCCCCTGAGGAAGCAGACTGGTTGGCATTACGGGCCGACTCAATGGCAGCACTCAGGTCCTGGGTGTTCTGCTCACAGATCAGGTTATTCAAGATGGTCTGAGGAGGATTGGGCCACTGGAGGATGCGCCCGGCTGGATCATCTTTACAATATTGGATGAGTTTTTCGCGAGCGGTTTTTGTATCGCCGGCCGTGGTGGCATCCTGGTAATCCTTTTTGAGACTTTCCAGCCTGGCTCGCAATTCCGTGTAATCACCCGCCGGAGTCCAGATCGGGTTGGTTGATATCGCCTCAATTTCTTTGAGTTGAACTGGTTTGAAAATATCCGAAGCGTGACTCGGCGCGGTCAAGGCTTTCTTTTCAATAGGATTCCCATTCTCATCCAAATCAGGGTTAACGACCATCTCTTGAACTTGCTCTTTCCAGATGTTTTGCCAGATCTCATCCGGATTGAGCATTTTGACTGCTTGCCCTTTCTGGGCAAAAAAGAAGGCTCCCGCCGCGACGAGAAGGACCAGTACAATGTCCCGCCATCGGGAAAGTTTCTTCATCAAGTCAAGGAAAAACGTCTTCATATCTTCAACTCTTCAGGTACCCGGGATACTTGGGCCTCAACTGGCCCCATGAATACGCAGCGTGAGGTTCACTCCACTCCACCCGCACCTGCTGCGCCCGCATCTTCGCCCATTCCACCCATCATGCCCATACCCCCCCCCATGCCCATTCCTTCCATGGCCTCCTGGGCCGCGAGGGAAGCCTCATCGGTCTCTTCTTCCTCTTCCGGAACCTCGGATTCCTTCAGAGTCAAATCCTTCACTTCCATTTTGGCCTGAAGCAGGGCTTGGATGGTTTCCTGGTCGAGATCATAACGCCCTTTTTCTTTCCGTTTGTTGGTCTCAAAAACAATCGAAATGGACGTACTGCCATACCCGATCTGAGCTTCGTCCTCTGCCCGGAGAATCCGCATCACAAGGTCATAACGTTCAGTCTCATTAAAGGGTTCATAGACAACCACTTTGATCGCTGCTGTCTGTTTACTGCCTGGAGTGTCACTGTGGTCTTCCAGTGAGAGGTCTAAAGGAGAGATTTGTTTGGATTCAAGTTTCTCACGCAGTTTGGTAAGTTCGACCGATGGATTTTTTTCCACCTTGGCTGCCATAGTGAATCCAATTCCCTCTCCCACTCCGAAAGACTTCACATCGGAAACAGCCATCTCCCTGAGTCGGGAAACCTCTTTCATGTGATCTTTGAAAGGATCGACTGCCTGCTCGGAGTCGCCGCGCATATTCAGTCTTATATCCGTGGTATCTATATCAACTGCCTCCACCCATGTTCGTCCAAGGGGGAGTTTCCCGGCAACCTCCGAAAGTGTCTGACTGACCACTCCTCGGGTGATTCCGATTTCACGCAGATAATTGACTCGTTCTTCGATCTTGCGGGTGGATCCGATATAAGTCCGGATTTGTTTGCCCACCGGATCCTGTTCCATCTGTCCGGTCTCACCCGGAACAGCCCCTGTCTGTTTGCCATCGGGAGGCAAGTGACGGATGAGACGATTTTCCGCTTCTTCATAAACCTTGATGCTCTGTCCCATCGTGACAACGGAGAAACCAATCAGTGTGGCCAGCCCAACGCCCTCAAGGACCAGCATCGGGCGCCTGCGCTTCAGGTCTTTCTGGCGTACAATGGGTGGTGGCAGGAAGTTCATCCGCAAAGGAACATCCGCCACCCCGCGCTGGCATTGGCCCAGCAGGATTGCTGAGGTGGTGTCGAGCATCTCTCGTGTTTCCGGAAGAGCCTGAAGGCTTGCGACATTCACCAGAGTTCCATCCAGCGGGCTTCTCACCTCGCAAGCTGTTCCCAGACGGCTCTCGATGAATTGAGCAATCCCAGTGCATCGAGCGGTACCGCCTGTCAGGTAGATCTTTCCAATCGGCTCTCCCTCGGGTTGAGAAACATAGAAATCGAGGGTACGCCTGATCTCATTGGCGATCCCATCAAAAGCCTTGGAAAGGAAAACCTTGACTCGTGCGGCACGGTCCCCCTCACCATAAGCCAGAGGATCTGTACGCCGGTCGATCGTGGGATCCAGCTCACCCAGGTTGATCTTGGTTTCCTCTGCCTCATTCCAGGAGAGACTCATCTGGTCAGAGAGATACTTGGTGAGTTGGTCTCCGGCCTGGGGTGCTGTACGGATAAATTCCACCTTGCCCCGTTTGCACACAATGATGTCTGTGGTGGAGGCACCGATATCAGCAAGGGCAATCACATCTTCGGTGTCATTTTTCAGTTGTGGATAGAAGGCATCGAAGAGGGAAAGAGTGGTGACATCAAGGACATCCGGAACCAGGCCCGCTGATTTCAAAGTGGCGCAATACTGGTCGATGATGGTGCGGCGAACCGCCACCAAGGTGACACCCAGCTCGGGACCATCACTGTCGAAGACATGAGAATCAAGAATAATGTCTTCGAGCGGGAATGGAATCTGTTGGCGGGCCTCGTATTGGATCAGACGTTTGAGACGGTCACCGGAAACTTTGGGGATCCTCAACTGGCGTACAAAACTGGCACGCCCCGGAATTGAGAAGGAAACCTGTTTCCCGTTGAGTGAATGGCGTTTAAGGATTTCCTTGAGCAACTCCCCTTGCCGTTCGATAACCTGATCCGGATTCATCTGAGGCGTAGCCTCCGTGGGAACCATGAAAACGGATTGCAAACGAGCGGATTTTCCCCTTGCTCCCAGGGTGCCAGCGCCTACCTTGAGTGTATGCCGCCCAGGATCAATGACTAAAAGCGACTTGGGTCCCAAACCTAGCATATGTTTTCCCTATCCACGCCCATTGAGTTGAGATCGACACAGGCTTTCAGCCCATGTTCAGGAATCCCATAGCTCCATCCCTGACACAGTATATCTCGAAATGATTCGATTGACTCAGGAAAAAAGTGTCAACCCCAATCACCCACTCAGTTTTACCTGCAGATTGGCGTCACTTCCTGACCGGCTTGCTTTGGGCGTGTTCCTCTTTTGAACCACCTGGTCTTCGCGGGACAATCGAAACTACCGCACCTGAGACACCATCCTCCGGGTCTTCAGTGTTTGCAAGCACATCCAGCCGTTTCCTGGTCAGTACTGTTCCCTCCCGTGAGACCACCTCAGCTGGCATATGGAATGCCACCCATGTCTCTGGGACAGGACGAAGAGCCTGGAAGTGGATCGTAGCCAAGGTTCCCTCAGCCCGCAAGGGGCTGGTAAAAACACCGCATTCATAAAGGATCTTGCCTTCCTGCTGGCGGACCATGTTATTCCGCATCCATTCGAAGGGAAAGCGGTCATGGTATGGACCATCCAGAATGTTAGTTCCACGCGTGATCCAGTTACCTCCATCTGCATCCACAACTTCCAGATAGGTGGGATCATACTGGATATCCAAACGTATCCGATCCCAGGGAACCCCCTTGGGATTGGAGATCTTCACCTGAACATCGAAAGTTTTCCCCGCTTGGACAACATTCAAACGTGGATTCAGGACAATCTTGGTAAAGGCCTCCCCCTTGGGAATTTCCTCTTCTTCATCCTGAAGGGTTTTGGTGTAATCTCCCTTGAGTGTCAAACTCCCGCTGACAACCCCATCTCTGTTTGAAGACTCACTTCCCAGCAGGTTCACCCATTCGCCGCTGCCGGATTTTCCCTTCCCTTTTTTCCCGCCCACAAACGTCATCTCTTTGGGCCAGGTCCAGTCCTGGTCTGATTGAACTGGAGGGGCAAGAGTCTCCGGCCAATCAGAGAACACAAATCGGAGCCCTGTCTGATCGGTCGCGGTGAGCGCTCTGAATTTCATGGTGGCGATGAAACCTTGCAGCGTGGTGTTTTCACCTACCGGGCAACGTGCCCGGTAATAGATCATGCCGTTGTCAGTATCCACACGATTCAAATAAAAAGGATCAATCCCCTCGTTGCGAACAAGAGGAAGCGCTTTGCGGATTTTCTCTGACTGGTCATATACATTGGCCCATCCGTCAGAACCGCCTGGTGCATCCACATACTCCAGACGGCGCGGGTCATATGACAAGACAAACGAGACCACCTCGATGGGCTTGGATTGGGGATTATCCAACCAGACATGAAGGGGAAATTCCTTTCCCACATCCACCATCTGATCCAGTGGAACCACAAAGAGGGTGACATGTCCTTCAGGGGGTATGCCCGCTTGCGGTCCTTTTTCCTCAGCAGGTCCTTTCTTGATGGGAGCCTTCCCTGTCGTGGGTCTTTTCACTCCCACCTTCAGTTGAGGAGGTGCTCCTGTAACAGGCACGAGTCCCTCGGGGACAGGTGGTTGGGGCACTGGTGGGGGAGCAGGCGGTTCCTCTGGTTCCGATTCTTCAGGCCGTGCCTGGGCTTGAGGTTGTGGTTGTGGGTAATTTGGAGCCGGTTGACGTCCTGTGTCTCGTTTTGTACGGCTCTGGCTGAAGATCGATTTCCTGGATCGTCCCGCCCCAAACTGGGCTTGCGCCTCGTTAGTCCCAGTCAACTCAAGGAACAAAAACAAGGTCACCAGAACAGCGACAGTTTTGTTTGTCCGGATACTTCTCCAGGAGAAACACCTGCCATCGTGTGGATTCTCTCCAGGCTGTTTACTCGCCTGGATGGAGTGGATACGGAATGGATGGAATGGTAAATGACTCACTGCCCCCTCGCTCAACCTTCATATCCCCATGGTTGTTCTTCCCGGGAGGCTCTTCTCCCCGCTCCCCCTAGAAGAATCAAAAAAAAGTGTATGCTTTTTCCTCAGTTTCTTCCAGTCTCAATTATTCTCTTTTCAGCAGGTATTTGTCAATCTTCCTATCCAAAGTGGGCCTCGAAACTTTCAGAATTGTCGCCGCCCGAGTTTTGTTCCAACCGACATGGTTCAGCACCCTTTTGATATGTCTTGCTTCCATATCGTCTAACGAGAGGAGCGGCCCATGGGCCTCTTCCGTGTCCCCCTCTTCTTTAGAACGAATGAGGAAGCTCTGAGTTAACGCTGCACTGGGAAGATGTTCCACCCAGATAGTGTCTCCCTCGGCCATGAGCACGGAATGATGGATCAGATGTTCCAGTTCACGAATGTTGCCAGGCCAGGGATGCCGTTTGAGGACCTCAAAAGCTGCCGGTGAAATCCCTCTGACCCCCTTCCCGTATTTGGTGTTGTAGACCGAAATGAAATGGCGGATGAGCGGGCCCAGGTCATCATCTCGGTCGCGCAGGGCTGGAATCTCGATATTCACTTCGTTCAACCGGAAATAAAGGTCTTGACGGAAGTTGCCGCGCCCAACCTCCTCGTGGAGTTTCCGGTTGGTAGCACAGAGGATGCGGATGTCGACCTGAATCAGTTGGTTTCCCCCTACCCGCTGGATGGCGTGATCCTGAATCGCCCGCAGGATCTTCGCCTGTGCTTGCAGACTCATATCCCCGATCTCATCCAGGAACAGAGTTCCATGATCCGCCTGTTCGAATTTCCCCTTGCGGGTTCCGACCGCCCCCGTGAAGGCTCCCTTCTCGTAGCCGAACAGCTCGGCTTCCAACAGGCTATCAGGCATCGCTGCGCAGTTGATGGCGACAAAGGGTCCATCACAACGACGGCTTTCGGAGTGAATGGCCCGGGCAAAGAGCTCCTTCCCCGTACCACTTTCACCCGTGATGAGAATGATGGCTTCGGTTGGAGCTACCTTCCGCGCCAATGCGATCAGGGTTCGTATCACCAAGCTGTTATGAATGATCTGGTCAAAACTGAAAGACTCATCTGGCCGAGGCAAGGGAGTGTTTTCCTCCTGTGGTGGGATCCCAGCCGAAACTGGTGGCTTGTCAGCTTCTATGTTTCAGGTAATAATCCTCACTAACCACTCGGGGGAGTGTCTTACTCTTTTCCAATTATGTCAACTTCCATTCA
>CAYZUX010000200.1:0-11062 GCA_964481775.1 uncultured bacterium
GCCCTGAAGGTCATCCAGGTCAATGCCAAACATGAGAATCGGATAAACAAATGAATGAAAAACAGGTTCATGTCTGATGTGCGCCACCTTGGAGGAATAGATCATGGAAGTCATAGTTCAAGTCCAAAACAGCGTGCCACCTGGACACCTGACTTCACGGCATCTTCATGAAATCCATATCCGAAGTAGCTTCCGCAGTAATAAGTGTTCTGCTTCCCGTTCAAGGAGGGCAGACGGTTTTGTGTAGCCACGGATTGAAAATTGTAAAGGGGATGTTCGAACTCCACTGATCGAATTATTTTGTCCCCAGGTATTGGCCGGGTGGGATTCAGGCTGACCAGATAGTTTTCCCGGGTATTCAACCCTTGTAGACGGTTCATCCAATAACTTACAGAGACTGGGGCCTCAAGATCTTTCCCGGCAACTCTTCTGTAATTCCACGAGGCACGCGCATCCGGGTGAGAAGGGAGAAGCGAGGAATCCGTGTGTAACACGGCAATGTTTTTTTGATAGGACCACGCACCAAGAAGAGACTCCTCGGCGGGAGATGGATCCTTCAGCAGTTTCAGTGACTGATCAGCATGAGCCGCCATCACAAGCCGATCGAATCTTTCTGCTTTACCATCGGAGGTATGGATGGTAATACCATCGTTTCTTCGTTCAATTTCAGTCGGAGCCATGGAGAGACGGATATCTCCACGGAATTTTTCCAGGAATGCCTTGATGTAGGAATGGCTTCCTCCTGAAACAGTCTGCCAACAGGGCCGGTTCCTGAATGAAAGAAGTCCATGATTGCGGAGGAAATGCACAAAGGTTCCGGCTGGGAATTGGAGTATTTCACCTGCCGGCGATGACCAGATGGCCGATGCCATGGGCAGGAGATATTCAGAAACAAATCCTTGACCATAGGAGTGTTTCTGGAGATATTCACCAAGCGTGAAACCATTGAGTTGATGATTCATCAGGTCCCTGGTTGATTGCTTTCCAAAACGGAGGATGTCAGCGAGCATTTTCAGGAAGTGTGGGCTCACCAGATTCTTTTTCTGGGAAAATAACCCCTTCAAACTGGTACCGGCATATTCAAGACCGGTTTTTTCACATACAAAACTGAAGGACATCTCACTCGGACGCACAGGCACGTTCAACTGGTTCAGTAGCTTTGTGAAAGTGGGATAGGTCTGGTTGTTGAGGACAATGAAACCCATGTCAACCGGGGTCCCTCTGTCTGGTCCATCCTCCAGAACCACGGTACAGGTGTGGCCTCCGATGTAGGAGTTCTTCTCAAAAAGTGTGATATCGTGGGCTTTTTGCAGGATGAAGGCGGCGGTTACACCAGCAACTCCACCCCCTATGATGGCAATCTTGAGTTTGTCCCCCGCCACAATACCTCTCCTTTCTTTCAATCCTTCCCCCGGCCTGTTCCTGCGAACAGGCCGGGGTGTGATCATCGATGGGCGGCGAACTGATTACTCGTGTGAGAAGTCAATCTTTTGGAATCAATACCGTATCGATCACATGAATCACTCCATTCGTACAACCGATATCCGCCTTGGTGACTGTGGAATCGTCGACCAATACTTTCCCGTTTTCCACCCGGATCGTCACCTCTTGACCCTGAACTGTTTTCGCGGAATCCAATTTTACCACCGCGTCGGACTTCACTTTACCTGGTACCACATGATACGTCAAAATCCTGGTAAGTTGGTCTTTGTTTTCGGGTTTCAGGAGATTTTCTACAGTACCCTCTGGAAGTTTTGCGAACGCTTTGTCATCCGGGGCAAAGACAGTGAAAGGTCCTTTTCCTTTGAGTGTTTCAACCAGTCCGGCTGCATGAAGGGCAGTAGCGAGGGTTTTGAAAGACCCCGCTTCCACAGCCGTCTCCACAACATCTTTTCCTTTGGAGGCTGCTGCGGAGGAACTGCAAGATCCTGAATAACTATGGATTTGAACTCCAGCGAGCAGGATGACAGTGAGGATGAGGTGTTTGTACATGATAGTTTCTCCATTCTGAATTGATTGTAGTTTCAGATAATACTGAAACATGTGAATCAACAAACGAAAGAGATTATGGAGGGTAACTTATGATGTGGGTCTCCCCTTAGATCCAAGTATAAGCTGAGATTCTTCAAGTACTAATGAAAGTTACCTGAGGATGAAATGAAAACCGTTCACCGGCATCACGGGGTGATCAGATCGAATAGGCTGGTCATTTTATCGCCCAATTTCACAAAGCGTACCAGCATCCTGGTTGGCATCCGGTTAATCTGCTCATAGAATGATGTCATTGTTTCAAAGAGTTCCAGAAGGTTGGTCAGGTTATTGAGCGTTTCAGTATCACCTGGAGAGGCTTTTGCTTCTGCCACGCACTCTCTGAGAACACTCATGATTGGGTCCACCTCACGCTGTTTCCTTTGAGCCAGGATGACACGAAACATCTCCCATACATCTTTCATGGACTCAAAATGGTCTCTCCTGTCCCCGAGAACATGGACCACCCGGATAATACCCCACCCCTGTAACTCTTTCAGGCTAGTACTCACATTCGAACGGGCAACTGAGAGGCTTTCGGCGATTTCCTCGGCGGTCAGGGGCTTCTCAGAAACAAAGAGAAGCGCATAGATCTGGGCAACAGTCCGATTGATTCCCCAGCGTGTTCCTAACTCGCCCCAATGGACAACAAATTTTCTTGCGGCTGGACTGAGTTCTGGCATCTTCACACTCTCTTCCGTGAAATCTACCAAATTAATTTCCAAAGTCAAGTTACTTTTCATTTCATACAGACGTTTCGGTAACAGACGCTTCTGCTTCTGGTCAATAGCCTAAAAACGGAGAGAGAACAAATGACGATCCCGGTTGGATCCATCGTGACATTGTTAATGCTGATTTCTGGAGGTGCTGCTTTGGCTGTTGAAGAACCCCAGTACCAGATCTTGCGGAAATATGATGATTTTGAGGTGCGGAAATACCCCTCACTACTGGTTGCGGAGACTGAAGTTGTAGGAAGTTTCACTCAGGTGGGCAATCAGTCCTTTCAAATCCTCTTCGCCTACATAAGCGGAGAAAACAACGGTAGATCCAAGATCGACATGACCGCTCCCGTCATCCAGAATTCAACGGGTTCATCAAGAGGTGAAAAGATTACCACCACCAATGCTGTCCTCCAGGAAACAGATCGTTCAGACACCGATGAATCCTATACGATCGCTTTTGTGATGCCATCCAATTACACCTTGGATACCCTCCCAATCCCCAACGATCCCAGGGTGAAGATCCGCCAGATCCCGGAGCGGGTTATGGCAGTCAGAAGGTACAGTGGGTCCTGGGACCAGAAAAGGTATGAGGATCAGGAGAAAAAGTTGATGGATGCAATTCAAAAAGAAGGTTTTACCTTTAGCGGGAATCCTGTGTTTGCACGATACAACCCCCCTTTCATGCCCTCTTTCCTGCGGAGGAATGAGGTCATGCTGGAGATAAAAGACTGGAAAGAGCACCTTGAAAAAATTCCGGAGAATGAGGACCAAGCAGAATAAACAGGTCACTCACTCAACCACGAGCCGATCTGGTATCCCAGATAACTCAAAATCGTGGAAAGAACAGAGCCCCAGATCAGATCCACTACTGTCACAATCCAAGGCCAATCCCTGACAGTGGCCAGATTGGTCAGATCATAGGTGGCATAGCAAACCAATCCGAAAAAAGCCCCCAAGGCCATCGCCCGTCTCACGGAACCTGTCTGCAGGCCCGGTTGCACAGCAAAGACCAGAAGTCCCGCTACAAACAGGAGATAGAAAATAATAGCAGCGATCCACCTGACATCTGGAGTCAATAAGTAACCAAGGTACTTCTTATAAAACCATCCAGCGGCGAATCCGAGCCAAACCATATCGATCAGCAGGAACAACACGAACATCGAAGCATAGAGTTTCACGTAGTAAATCATTGCTTTTCCTCCTCATCATTTGGAAAGGTATTATAGAGTAGTCTTCTCGACTGATAGATTTCAATCCAGATCATTCAGGATCGGGGCGGAAACCTGAAATGAAATGTGAATCCATTTTTGATCCTGTCAATGGGAGGAGCACTGAAAAACAAAAGAGGGTAACTCTTTCTCGCGAGTTTAGCTTCAGGAGGACGAACAAGGAAACGGGTAATTCCACGACAGAAGGAGGAACCGTTGGATGTCCAGTCGAGCCACTTAGGATCGCCGTTGTTTGCTTAAGACTGTCAACGCTGTCATCCTGGCAGATTTTTTGATGACCCAAGAATAATTTAGTTTTTTTCATCATATTGCCGGTAACGTAGTAATAGGGCCATGTCCAATGGGTGTGGTCTGGGTTCAAAGAACAAGAGGAAATTCGCAATCCGGCGGTAAACTCTGGGACAATAAGGAGTCAAAGGAAGCCAGCGTGATGGAATGGTCAATAGATCTTTATCTGGATTAGATGACTCATTTCCATCAACATGCGAAAAAAGAATTCCGTTATCACGTGGAGCGATAAGTTCAGTTACCGTTCTCCCAAATCTGGCCATATCGGTTGCATTGAAGATCACTCCATCGCTTGCAGCAATAATTGTGAAACTGACTGTCAGTGAACCATGTGAGATATCCTCTCCTCCGCCAATTTCTTTTCGAAGACCATGTGCATCAGATTCCACGGGTTTACTATCACAAGAGAGAAAATATGGCCAGACATAGGCATCGCATGTGGTGTTTCTTGATAACCTGTTCCTGATAAAAAGGGCGATCTTTAGTGCTTTATCTTTGTGTTCTTTATTCCGAGTGAGCTTTGAAGACAGCCAAAGTGCCCGTCCCATCGATGAAAGACGATTGGCGGGTAGGACTTTCCCATCCATTGAAGGTTCCTGATCTCTGCCATAGTAATAGCCTTCGTCCGGATTTGGCCCGTCATTCCATTGGCGGTTGTGAAAATCCAGGCTTTCTCTGATTTGATCCAACATCTCATCATATTCGGTTCCAATCTCGCTTTTGAAAATGGAATCAGATGCAGCCAGAGAAAGATAATCAAGGATAGGGTATGTAATAATCCCGGTATGGACCGGATACGCACAACGTCCACGCTCTGAGTACTGAAGGCATGACCAGACCGGTGCAGTAACACCAAAGTGGAGTTGAACTCCGCGCTTATCATCACGGCAAGCCAGTACCGCGGAAGCAGCTTTTCTCATCGCTCTGAGATACTTGATATCCCGGGTAGTTTTGTACATTTCATTGATCGACATCATGAGATAAGATATCCCCCAGGCAATCCCTGCGGAGTCATTGTTGATTCCTGTCAACGCTATATCGAGATTCTTCCCCATGTACAACTCATCGAACATCTTGGGTGAGGCATACTCATCAATGTCTTTTTTCGGATCGCACACAGTAAAGGCTTGAAGGAACCTTTCTTCATAGGTCTTCTCGGATTTATCTGCAATTGTTGGCGCTGCAAGAAGTAACCCCAAAGAAAACAAAAATAACTTTGAATAGATTTTTTTCATCAGATCTTCTCACAATTAAGGATTGTTCTGTATTCTTATTCTTAAATCATAAATATGCTTAATGTGTTTTACTTATTCAGTTGTTTTCCAAGCCACATGTAGGCTTTTTGCCGATATTCTACCGGAAACTCGTGTTTTCCTGGGATAATATAAGATTCGAGATTCGTTACCGAATCATAAAGCCGGTAGACACTCTTTAGTTGTTCAAAAACATCCGGCAGATTCTCAGTCCTTGGAAATATTTCATCATCAAGGGTTGAAAAATTGAAAAAGGGGCGCGGTGCAAGGCAACTGAGTATTTCATGCCAATCAATTGGAGTTTGTGAAATATCATCACTATAGTAGCCAAGGACCGGAATCAATGCAGTCAGTTTACTCCACCGCTCAGGATTTGTATCTGATCGCATCGTTGCGACTCCACAACTGGCGACGGTCGCTGCAATTCGAGTGTCGTAGATGGAACACATGATGGCCCCATAGGCTCCATGGGAGTGTCCGATCGTTGCGATCTTTCGCGGGTTAACCATCGGAAGCGACTCAAGGTAATCCACGACGCGATGAAAATCCCACGCCATTTTTCCGAAGAAAGACCATTTTGGATGCCGCCTGAAAAAATCCATGGCGCCATCATATGGTTTCCCTCCTACAGGAATGCGTTCCCCAAATCCGATGGCATCATAAGCGAGGACTACATATCCCTGCAGAACAAGTTCCAGGCCAAATGCCATTTCTGGATTTCCGGTCATCCCGACAGCTTCCTGCTTGCCAGGAGCCTGAGTCTGGTGTAAAACGATTACGGCTGGAATTGGCTTAGTTGGGAATGGTTCCGGAATGAGCAGGTAAGCCGGAATCGGATCGCCATCCTCACCCGTAATTTCGATATGACGCCTTGTGTATTTTCCAAGATTTTCTTCACTCGATACTCTGACCTCTGGTGAGTTCACAACCATCTGACTCGGATAGCCCAACAGGGTTGTCAATGTTTGATAAATCAGTGCACGCTTTTCCTCCCATCTCCTGATGGAAGAAATTGGAGAATCATCCAAGACCCCAGTTGATAGTAAGGGGAGAAGTTCTGCTCTTCCGGCCTGTGGAGTAATTAGATCAAGTTTCCTGTTTCCACTAATCTCTTGCCAGGAATCCCATGAAAAACCGGGCCATGCCTCTACTCTCGAAATAAAAAGAAATGTTATCGTGATACCTGATACCATTATTATCCTGTAAAAAAATGTTCCTGAAAATGATTTTCTCATTCCTGTCTTCCCCTATAAATTGTTTTTCCTTAATTGAGCAGCAAGGCGAACAGCTCGCTGGAACCAATCACTTGGTGATGGACAACGGTTGAATCGTCGTCCATTTAACCAATCACAATAAAGGAAATATTCAACAGGTTCTTCAGGTGCCAGTGAAACAATCACTTGGTTCGAAGTGGCCGATGAAACGATATCCAGATATTGTTTAAAAGGAAAAAGGATACTCATTCCGATGAATCCAATTTCGGGCGTTTGTAATCCCCATGAGGAGAGTACGCCAGCTCTTGTATCGAAAGAGAGTGTTTCTTCCTTCAAACGGACCAATTCTATTCCTAACGATGTCTTCGCTGGTTTTCGGAGAGGTTCAAGCATAACCTTTATCCTGGTCTCCGGATGTCCTGCCTGACTTGTACAGATAAATCGCAATGATGCCGGGTTATCTTCGAATCCAATGCCTTCTGCGACTATTTCAATTGAAACCAATTGTTCCGTCTCCTCCAGAAGTTTATGTGTAAATTGAATCTTTCCCTCTCCTCTAGGAGATCGAACCGGATAGGCATTACCATCAAGGTATAAGGTCACTCCTCCACAACCAGCTGTATCTCCAACAAGAAGCGCATCGATTCCCCATTCCTGCTCCTTGTGATAATTCTCATCAGTAAGATTTGGGTAAATCAGGACTTCTTTTGTCTTTCCGAAAAAATCAAATTGTCCCCAATAACAACGGTAAGCTATCTGTTCAGATTCCCATCCCACATTCGGTGGAAACCATTGATCATTCCAAGCAACTTTTTTTTCATTTTTCGAGGTAAGATTGTTTTTCCAGTCTTTATATTGGTTCATTTTACATGGAATGTTGAATTCGCGGGAAATAAGTTCCTGCATTCTTATATTGTCACCGATACTTCTCGCTTTGTTGAATGAGGTCCAGAAATCCGCATTGGTGACTTGCGATTTTAGTTGAGAAATTAGAACATCCCGGCTGACTCCGAGTACAAAAGCAAGAGATTGATCACTTGCATTCAGTTTTTCACAAAGTTCAGATCGAATTTGATTCGACTTGCTCAGGTGCGGAAAAAGACTCTCGATTTCATGGATCCTGTTATCCGCTTTACCATCAATTTGTTTGATTGTTTTGTTCAGTATTCGTTCCAATCCAAATAAGTTCTCAAGATTCTGTTCCGCTTTTTTTGATAGGGAAAAAACGTTGTTGAATGTATATTCATCATCAGATAACTTCAGAGATGGATCCGCTCTCCAACTATCCTCCGGTTTCCCGTCCTTGTCTGTGTCGATGCTCCAGAAATCAATATATCCATCGGAGTTGGAATCTTTCATGTCATAGCGAATGTCGACAATTCCATCCAGATTCGTATCAACTTCAAGCCAGGAGTAATCCGCTCCTGTCAGATGAATACGTCCATCCACAGGATGATAATAGACACGAGATCCTGTGGCTTGATCGATGTCTACTTCGTAGCGAATGTTGAGCTTTCCGCAGTGAGGGCCTCCAATCTGAGAAAAATATTCATTCCCAGCTGAAATGACTCCTTCCCAGCGTTCATAATCTGATACGTGATTCTGTTGATCGACATTATGATCCAGCTCATCCCAAGCAAGTTGTCTACGAATCCAGGTTAGGTTGGGTACCAGATCCAGGGTTCGTTCGTAGCTCACAAAGGGTGCTGAATTTATCCCTCGGAGACTTACTGTTTCCGCATATTCTTCAGAAAACTGAAGGCTCGAATGTCCAGGTCCCATGGAACCATCAACAAGGCGAGATCCTGGTGCCCAGCCTGAGATAGATACATCATAATCCCTCGGATTCTTTTCTGAGGAATCATTATCGGCATCCATGCTGTGACGGATGTTTTCAATGTCACGTTGGATACCACAAAATCGGACCACCTCTTCGGTAGCTCCATCATGGTCATGGTCAATAAACACAAAAGGGTTTTCCCAAAATGGAATCCATTCGGAAGCAGACATTGGGAGGGCAAAACAAACAAAAATCTCGTCACCTCCGAAATGGCTCCGATATTCGCATAAAGATTGATCGTAGTTATAACCAACATCATACCAGAGTAAATTGTCATCACCAATATCTCTTCCCCACCAGACACGCAGTGCAGGTTCGGAAAAGTAACCTTTCCATGGGCCATAGAAGTAAATACCCATTTCGTCAACATCATTGTCCGCGTCAAGATCAGTGTAGTCGAGAACACAATCCACAGTTCCATCCGCTTTCCAGTCAGCTATATAAAGATCACTATCCAGGTCTGGCTCTCCTCCGCCTTGTAAGTCTCCATCCTCGTCGATCACTTTGACAAGGAGTGGCCGTGACTTTTCTGGGTGACGCAGCGCAAGATCGATAAACCAGACCTCATCGGGACGGGCATCATGATTGGTATCACGATAATGCCTGAGCCCATGGGTGGCCGAAACAACCTCATTATGCATTACTGGATCCAGGACAGCATTGTCTCCGAATACGCGAGTGAATAACTTGAATGAAACTTCTTTCTCATTCGGTTCCTGTTGACAAAATGCCAAAGAATAATAATTAATAATCATTAAACAACTAATCATCTTTTTTATTATACATATCGTATGGGTCACAGAATAACCTCCTTCCCCGTTTTGTTGGATTCATACGCGGCCAAAACTACTGCCACAGCCTGACGACCATCCCAACCTGATGGAGATGGAGTTCTGCCATTAAGTGCACAATCTACAAAATCCTCCAAATGCCGGGTATAAGATTCCAGTCTCACCGGATCAAGAAATCCCTTTCCCTGCCAATCAATCGTTGGCTGAACCTGGATAATCTCCCAGTCTCCCCCCTTTCTGGAAATCCTTAACTCCCCATAAGCATCCAAATCCAACAATCCTTTTTCACAAATGATGTGTGCAGAAAACTGTGTTCTTGGAAAACCAGGTTTGGGAACCTCGAAGGATCAGGAAACCGTTGCCATCATTCCATCATCAAGCGTCAGAATCAGATTTGAGTTTGCCTCTACAGGATATGAGCTGGTCAGGTTTCTGCATTTGGCATAGACTGTACGAACTTCCCTTGAGGTAAGCCAGCGAATCGAATCGATGCAATGGATTCCATGGCCGAACAGCACACCAAGATTGTCGGATTGACCCTGCCACTGTGGAAGTGAGTTTATCCCCTCTGGTGCCACATGCCATTCATGGATTTGTAATATCCGCCCAAGTTCGCCACTTTCAATCAGTTGTTTTGCAACGACATTACAAACTCGTTTGCGTTGGGTGAAGGCAACACCACACACCACCTTTTCTGACTGGCATGTTGTCAAAATCGCATCACAGTCCTGAATCGTAGCGGCCATTGGCTTTTCGATCAGAATATGTTTTCCAGCACGAGCCGCGGCCAGTGCCTGTTCGGCATGAACTGAATGTGGGGTGGCAATGATAACCGCATCAACATCTTCACGTGTGAGTAATGTTTCCAGTGAAGATTCTACAGGCACACTATAAATGGCACCAATTTCCGGAGCACGTTTTCCTCCTGTTACCGCTGCCAGTGAAGCACATGGAAGATAATATGTGATCACTTCGGCATAGGTTCTCCCCATAAAACCGGATCCCACAAGACCAAACCGGATGTGACATTCCAAAGAACCGACAGGCATCCTTATCGCCCTCCAAAAATCCATTTTTTATTATTTCTCTGAACGAGGAACGAAGTCTTTTCAATCTTACTGCATTGTTTTTGCCTCTCATGTGGATATCCCGTTTCGAGAGACGGATTATCATTCAGCAAACCAGATACTGTCATAGAAAACGTTATCGTTTTTATTATTATCTGTTATTACTGTGTGAATAATCTGTATCCTGTGTCTGAAACATATATATTTCAGGAACCTTTACTCACGCTCTGAATATCAGATGATCTTCTTTTCATATTGTCGCAAGAAGTCCGCCATCCACATACAGGATATGTCCATTTACATAGTCTGAAGCTTTTGAGGCAAGAAAGACAATCGGGCCCTTCAGGTCCTTCGGATCCCCCCACCTGGCGGAAGGTGTTCTTTTTTTTACCCAAGCATTAAATTCGATATCATCCATTAGAGGCTGATTCATCTCAGTGTTGAAATACCCTGGACCAATTCCGTTACATTGGATGTTGTAGGCTCCCCACTCCGCCGCCATTGCCTTGGTCAGCATCTTCAGACCGCCCTTCGAAACCGTATACGCTGAAACACCTGGACGCGCAACTTCACTTAAAACAGAGCATACATTGATTATTTTTGCTGACCTCCTTCTCAACATCCCCCGGC
>CAYZUX010000201.1:0-10985 GCA_964481775.1 uncultured bacterium
CAGTAGCTCCGGGAAGGTCTTGGGGTGTTCCTCAAAATGAAGCTCCTCGCCATCAATGAGTATCTTCATGGGAATGCTCCTTCAGGCGGTTGGTCTGGTAATTGGCCGAAGACAATGAAGGAAGATACCGGTTTGTCAGGCATCCGGACAGGGGGACTGAGCAATAATGGGAGGCTAGTAGACCACGATATTCTCGCGGTAAAAGGCCTCACCTTCCTTGTGGAGGATGTCAACCAGGACATCCACCACATCCCGGTCGAAATGAGAATCGACGTTATTCGACAGAAAATCGACCACTTTCGGAATCGGCCAGGCGGGTTTATAGGCGCGCTCGGTGATCAGGGCATCAAAGACCTCGGCCACGATCAGGGCCCTGCTCGGAAGCGTCAGATCCTTTCCCCCAATTCCCTCGGGATATCCCTTTCCATCGATTCGTTCATGGTGTTGGTATACCCAGACACGCACATCATCGAGAGACCGGATGGGCCCCAGGATACGGTCTCCGATGATCGGATGAAGCTTCATCTCGATGTATTCCTCATCGGTGAGTTTGCCGGGCTTCAGCAAGACTTCATCCCGGATTCCGATTTTCCCGATATCGTGAAGGATGGCGGCTACTTTGAGTTTGTCCAAGGCGTCGTTATCCAGTCCCAACTGAGACCCGATCGCGCGTGTGTACTTCACCACACGGTCTCCATGGCCGCGGGTATAGGGATCTTTCGCCTCCACCGCGTTGGCCAGCGATCGGATAATTGCCAGGTAGTCACGGTGCAGGCTGTCGTAGAGCTGGGCTTTTTCGATGGCATAGGTGGCTTGGGAGGCGATCATCCCCAAGGTTTTCAGGTTCCCTTCAGTAAATGATTGAGGGCAGCGGTCACGCGAGACATGCAATACCCCGATGAACTCCCCTTTGGCCTCGAGCGGTACACTCATCGCGGATCTTCTGTGACTCCGGCTGTATAGCGGACAGGGGAATGGTGCCTCTTCACCTGCATGAATCAGCACAGGTTCGCATGAGCCCCTGCGCCAGTCATCATGGCTTTCCCGTGGGTACAGCTCCGACAGGTCGATCGGATCGGTACCATTGCCCAAGGCAGCTGCCAGTTTGACCTGCCGGCAGTCTGAACTGTCCAGCAAAACTGCTCCAAAGTCTGCCTGGAACTCATTCAGGGCGCTCTGTAATACGACTTCCAGAATCTCATTCAGCTCCAGGGTGCTTCCCAGGACCTCGGTGATCCGTTTGAGGTTCATTGCCTCGCGTAACTGGACATTCTCCCGGCGTAGACGGAGATGCTCCAGGGCTCTATGGACAACCGCCCTGAGGGAATCCACGGTAAACGGTTTTGTGATGTAATCGTAAGCGCCGGATTTCAGTGATTGGACCGCGTTTTCCAATGTGGGAAAACCGGTCATCAGGATCACCACCACATCCGGATGGAACCGCAGTGCGTGTTCGAGTATTTGCATCCCATCAATGTTATTTCCCAAACGCAGGTCGGTCAGAATCAGGTCAAAAGGATCGTTTTCCAGACGGGACATGGCGGCACGCCCATCCACTTCGGTGATCACGGTGGCACCTTCAGCCTCAAGGAGCTCTTGGACAAGCTCGCAGATAAGGGCCTCATCATCCACCACCAGAATTCGGGGAAGCCCCACTCCTGGTGTCACCAGAACTGACATGCCACGCTCCAGGCACTTCAAGTTTTTCAAGCATTTTCAATGATAGCCGTTCTTGCATTATATGTCAAGCATTTTGGACTCTGGCTACCCAGTAAGGCCTTCCTACCGGCTCCAGAAAACCTCTTCCTTTCCACACCTTCGGCATATCCATCGAGCCATCACGAACAGATAGTCTGAAAGCCGGTTTAGAAAAGGGATCGCCATTTCATTGATCGCCTCAATCTTGCCGAGGCGGACGACCTCCCGTTCAGCCCTTCGACATATTGTTCGAGCCGCATGTAAAGCAGCTGATGGAGCTGGCCCGCCGGGGAGGATGAATTCTTCGAGGGGGGGCAGGTCAGCATTCATGGCATCCAGCCGCTTTTCGAGTTGTTGGACATGATCCTCAGAAATCAATGGCATATCTTTCCAACGATCGGTAACCAGTGTTGCCAGGTCCCCGCCAAGGACAAACAACAAGTTCTGAATGGTCTGAAGCTCACTCGATGTCCATTTGAGATCATTTGAACTCAGCCCGGACTCCCCCCTTTCCAATAAAGCCCGAACGAATCCGATCATGGAATTCAGTTCATCGACTGTTCCGTAGGCCTCAATCCTTTGGGAGCTCTTGTCAACTTCCTGGTTGCCGACAAGCCGTGTCTTTCCATGGTCACCATGACGAGTGTAGACCTTTGTAACCCGCATGTTTCCTCTCCCCCTTGTGCGCGGTCATATCTTCAGGGGGAATCGTACACAACAGCAATCCCATTTGTAGTGGCTCCCGTAATTGGAGCAGTCAAACATCCTTTGGCTGAGAGGTTTTTATCAGGAACCAGTTACAGACAGGTATCCCTCATGGCCGGATATTTCGCTCGGAAAAGAATGAGCGCTATTGTGGTACTATTGTATTCCTTTAATTCAAGTAACACTACGTGCCCATTCTGCAAAAAAAATTGGTGTCCACCAAAAATTTCACTTGACACTCAACCAACAACTGCATTATCTTAATCACAGTTGTTTTCATCATGGTTCCTTCATCTCAGCCCCGATGTCTGGTTTTGTGTCCGTTGTTTTTTGTTTGTGTCTGTTAATTCAGTGATTTCCCCAGTCGCGAGTCGGTGTCTGCGACTGGAACAGTTTGATAACCAGAAAGGCAACACTGGTCGTGCAACCTGCAAGACCCTTCACGCTTTCAACCGGTTTCGCTACCGCGATGCTCTTCCTCGCGGGGATTTTTACTCCACCCGCCCAAGGTACGATTGATCTCTATCTTGGGCTTACGGCCGGGGGAGTTCAAACTCCTCAGATTGACAATCTTGGTACACTCAAACGTTACCACCTCAAGGACCTTGAAACAGCGCAAGACCTACAAGTCAGCTGTTGGGTTTATGTCCGCACTCAATGCAATGGTGATCCAATAAACACAATCTGTGATGCCCGACCAGCTGCGGTCCGAGTACAGTTTCAACTACTCAACGAAACCACCAACACCGTCATGCGGACAGTATCCCAGGTTTATAACGTCACTTGGAACCTTTTTATACCAGATGATTTCTTTGAGATTAGCCGTACAGCGATTCCCAGTACTGTATTGCCACTTTCTGGGCTCAATCTGGGTGCTGGAACCTACAAGATTGTTGGGACAGTCGATCCCCTGAATGCCATCCCTGAAACTGATGAAACCAACAATTCGGAAACCTCCAATGATTCTTTTAACTATCGAATCTATTCGGGCATCCTCAATTATGGCCCGATCGTAACCCACCTCACCTCGCTTACTTTAGGTGGACTTTGCATTGTACCCACCGTAGGGGTCGGTAGCCCGACCAACTCCCAGTGGGCCCATGAGTGGGGTACCTCCAACTTCCAACCGACACCTTCCTGTTATTCGGTCAGTCTGAACACTGATGGTTTCTCTTACGATCTGACAACTCCGAATGGCGCCGCGGCCGTGGATATAGGAACTTTAAGCGGGCCGACTCCCAGTGGCCTCACTGCGGAAATACGCAATGTGACCCTGGACTCTAACGGCGCGCATTTCTCAAGCTCGCAGGTGACACTTCCGGATAGTGTCAGCGTCCATGGACTAAAGAACTCTGGAGATCCCAAGCTTGGTTTCCTTCCCCGTGGTGAGGGATTCATCAACTTCGCCAGTGCGAGCGGGGACTTTACGCATATTTATGATATTCCTGAATTCAAGCTAACGGCCACACGGGAATATCATGGCTATGGATTACCCTTCAATCTGATTGCCAAGCAGGTTCGATTCACGCTTGCTGATGCGACCGGAATCAGGCTTGATGATGTCGTGGCGATGCATGTCCACTTCTCATCCTATGTGAACCTTCACACGGGAGACCTTCGTGGATTGACCCAACAACGCAAAGGCTTCCCCAGTAATGATGTCGTGTTCATGGGATTTGATGCGTCAAATCCAGTGGGCGCCATTATTGATTCGTCGGGAATCGATGCTGATGGACTGGGATTTGATAAATCGGATGCCTATCTGAAGACGCCACGGACATCATTTCCACAAGGCCGCATCATTTGGACAGATCGTTTTGAAGCCGCCGTCAATAACAATACCCTCAAAGCGATGGATATCCCGGTTGCGAATTACCGGATGAGTGCCAGACGTACTTGTCCGGATGACAACTGTGGTGATTACAAGTCACCCAAATATTACAATGTGGACTCGGATGATGGAAAAGCCTGGATAACCGAGGATGGCTCAATTGGAACTCCCTTTGTCGCTCTGGGTGGCGAAAGTCAATGGGGGAAATGGGAATCCAATCAACCCACGTTTGACCGCAACGACAGTCCCAAGAAGGGCGTGTTTTACATGCCCGGATACTACATGCCGAAAACGAAGGACGAGAATGTACGAACTGTGAGTCAGGTCCTTCTGGGGTCACGGCAATTTGATGGAAGCGGCGGGAATCCGAATACTTTTTCCCCTCTCAAAGAGGGGGGCGGAACTACCGATGCGGGGCTTGGCAACGGTTTTTATGCGGGTCTCAACATGGGACCAGAACGGCTTGAGACACTGGAGCCGGGAGCCGGTGACCTCCTGGAAGATAAGCAGTCCATCCGCTTCAATGGTAATGCGAATTATAACGACTTTGAAATTACGGAGTACACCAAGTATTTCCTGCGCCCATCTGGTTTGACAGGTGTCTTTAACACGAATTTCCAGGGTGTGTTGACAATCTACGGTTACGATATCGATTTCCGCCGTTTCGCCTTCCGGCAGGTCTATAACAAACTGGATGGAAAAACCTTCCTCGACGGAACTCTCGATATCCCGTATCCCTGTGATATCCATGTCTCCTTCCTCGATCTTGACCTGCTCTGCAGCGGTGACCTGGGTTCGGGGACGGTTGACAGCGAACCCGAGACGGATTGGAAAAAACCGGATGGTGTCGACAACGATGGAGACACCTTCACCGATGAGGGAAATCAGGTCCTCTCTTACTGGGAGACTCCTATCTCGATCACAGGCATGTCCTTTGTCCCAACTGCCAATAGCGGGGATGCCTGTAAGGACAACGAGAACAAGGAACTGCAACTTTGCACTCTTAATGATATCAATGGGATTGAGAACTTCCTGACCATGAAGTCGATTTACCCGGTCAATGGAAAGCTCAAGAACCAGACCATGACCTGTGCAGCGGAAAATATGTATGATAAACCGCAGTCCAGCTCAGAGACAGGTTTTGGTTTTCGTGTCAGTAAGGCCTATTACAACCAGCTCAACACTTATCCCGCCCAGCACAATGGTTTTGCGAACCTGGCGGGCCTGACTGATGTGGCTCTATTCAACGATGTTGAGACGATGATTCAGCTGGATAACCCGACTCCCGTGGGGCTTTCGCTACCAGATGATTCATTTGACATCCATGTCTTCAAGGATGAGAGCGACACCGATACAAACCAGAATGGCATTCCGGATGCTTATGGAAATAACATAAACACATACCGCGACATGCTGGCGAATGGTGAAGATGCACCCGAATCCGGTGATCCGCGTCCACGCGCCAAATACAGCTGGCCATCCTCGGGATTGCTCGAACTCAATTATGCCATGACTTACAACCGTTCCGATGGCACCAAGATGCCTCAGTTCCTGGGTATTCAAAAGGTCTACAATCTGGTAAGTGACAGCAACCCGGTCATTACGATCGGAAGTGTCCCTGACTATCTTAATCCATTGCGTACCAAGTTCTCATTCGGAATCAGTGCCGACTTCGCAGCGATCACCAATTTCCAGGTTAATCTCACTGATTTGGGTGACATTGATGATTTCCTTCACACTTACTTGGGAGTTGACCCGAGTTTCAGTCTGGAAGACATCTTTAATAATGTCCTGGATGCGGAGAATCTGGTCAAGCAGGTGACAGGTGGTGACTTGACGCAGATTCTGACTCCAGTTGTTGATGCGGCTCTTAATGCCGGGCCTGTCAACAATGTCATTAACAATTTTGCGGATGCTATTGGAGTTGTGAACAGGATTCCGCAGGAAATCTCCTCACGTACCGCTGATGTCCTCGATCAGTTCCGTGAGCAACTGATATCGCAAATTACATCCGGAGCCATACCGCTGGATGGTGCATCAGGTCAGCTCCAGCGTCTTTTTGATGAACTTGCAGCCTATGTCGCCGCTCCCGCAGACCTGGTGAATTCATACCCCGGCAATCCCTATTCACCGGCGCAACAGGAAGAAATTGCGGAAGCTCTGCAAAAACTCCATGATGCTTTGGACCTCATCGAGGGGACCCTGGATGATCTCCATGGTGGAATCTCCACCGCGAAAAACCAGGTGAATTCCCTGGCCAACGATCTGGATGGAGCATTGACCCAGGTTACGAATCTTTTGAACACAATCAAGAACACCATTCTCGATCCCGCGGGCGCGCTGGGCAATTTCACTGGCCTTGCCAATAATCCGATCATTCAGCAGATCAATCAGGTCAAGGGAACTGTTCAGGATGTTCTCGATGCTATTCAATCGGTTCCCCTTGATACCATCGGTTCAGCACTCGAAGCAGCCGCGAGCGCGGTTGGCGCGGATATTGACACATCGCTGCTCAATGATGTTCTCAGCACAATCAACTCGGTGGCAAACTCGTTGGAGGAGATCATCAACGATGCTGAGAACCTCCTGACTAGTTCCATGTCTGCGATGCCGGCCATCTTTGATGACGCGGAGGCACTCCTGGATCAGATACTGACCAGTCTCAACACGGTCAATACCATGCTGGACACGGCTCAGTCCATCGTCATTGGTTACCTCAATACAGCCGATTCTCAGGTCCTCGCTCTCAAAGGAAATGTCACGAGTCTTCGTGAATTGCTTTCTACCGATCTCATCGCTCCTGATCCGGCACTGTACCCCGACTACAATTCGCTGCTGGCACTTGGCCAACAGAAATTGAATGAGCTTGCCACCCTGATGGTTGATAACCTCCTTTCCCAGTTCCCAAGTGGAGCACTTTATGATGTGGCGAATAACCTGCATTCTCAGATTGTTGGAAATCCCGCGAAGGCGTTCCAGTTCGTCTTCGCTGAAGCCATTGAATCCCTCCTGAATGCTCCCCTTCAGGAGGCGCAGGATGCGATTGTGAATGAGCTGAGCTCCATCCTGGATCAGGCTTTGAGTGTGGTACCGACACCGGACGCCAATGATATCAAATCGATTATTCGGAATGCGATCCTGAATAGCGATCCCGTGATCGAACTCAACAACGCCTTCTATGATCTGCTGGCCCCGGTTGCGGATGCAGTGGACGAAGTTGCGACCCAAATGACCGCCAGCATTAACCAATTGATCCAACAGGCCATTGAGGCGATCGCGGAAGGTATCAATGCGGCCATTGAGTCGGTTACCAGCGCCATTGCGGACTTCGACCTTGTGGGTGGACGTCTGGATGGGTATGCGATCGCCAACCAGGAGGAACTGGAACAGATCCATATCGAAGCGGAATTCACCTTCGGAGGGGATCCGGATCCGACCACTTACTTTGCGGCTCTGGATATTACCAGCTGGAATGCAGAAAACGGGAAGGGAGCCTGTGTACCCGATGCCTCTGGCCTGATCGATGCTGTCATTTCAACCAGAGACATCAGTGCGGATATGCTTGGTCTGCCTATTGGGATCAAGGAGGCCGCGCTTGGATTTACTCTGGATGGTGGGATCCCGATCGGTGTTTTCGGACGAATCTATACCTCGGGTGAGCTCAACTTCGAAGCCGCCGCCATTAAAGACATCGGCCTCGAGTTTGGAATGGGTGCCATTGAGAATTATGTTGGCGGCAAGGCATCGGGACGCATCGAATCCTACACGATCAATGTCCTCGCTTTCTACTTTGGCAAGAGCTGCGACTTCGGTGTTCTTGAGAGACTCGATCCGGAAGTTGCCAGTTTTATCGGTGAGGTGGTTCCCCTTGAGGGAATCTATGTCCGTGGAGCGGTCTCGCTTCCGATCATCAATTACGGGTGCTTCCTGACCATTGGAGCAGGAGTGGATCTGGGTATCTGGTACCTCTCGGGAATCTTTGGCGGACTCTTCGGCGGTTCGGTCTATGGAGAAGCCATCTGTCTTGTTTCAATCAAAGGGAAGATCACCCTTATGGGCCTGAAATCCGGCGATGACTACAAGTTCCAGGGGAATGGCTGGATTGCTGGCGGTCTGGGGTTCTGCGAACCGGAAGATTGGAACAGCATCTCCGATGTACGTGATGATGACTGGTGCCTTACTGGCGACGCGAGTTTCGGTGCCACGTATAGCACCATTGATGAAGAATTCAGTTTGATTGGTCCAGACTTCAGCTGTTGTGACTAAGAAAGAACACATATTGACGCAGCCAAAACCAATGCGAAGCGTAAAAACTTTTTCCATACTACGTGGTTTGCTGGCCCTGAGCCTGCTCTTGACTCTATGCACGGGTTCCTCGGCTGAGGACCGGCTCTATTTTACCGGCATGGTCGAACAGAACCTGACGACGGGAAATAACCAGGTTCTTTTGATCTGGGGGCCGTTGGAACAGGCTATCCCGGCTGAATTGACTGCCTTCAGGCTCTATCGGCGCCCCATCCTCGGTTCTTTTACCCAGATCGCCGAAATCCCGCGGGCACTTGTGAGTGTCTCCGCGATCCAGACTTTCTTCGAGGAACCTGGTGAGGAGCTTCGTCTCCAGGACATCCAGGAGTGGGCTGATGAATCCTCTGGAGGTACCGTTTCAGGTGCCGCCGTATACCCTTATCTCCATGGAATCCTGAGCGCCACACCCGGCTCCCCGGATTACAACCCGATCCGTAATGTTTTTCTTTCCCGGATGAACCTCAACGTGGCCCGCTCGTTGGGACAAGCCTATATCGACAGGTCACTGATTGCCCTTGGATCCTATGAGTACATGTTGACAGGAGTGAACGGAACCACCGAAACACTGCCCCTGGGAAAGACAATCGTGAATCCCGGGGTAGTGGATGTATTACCATCGCCCAATGATTTCGAACAGGTGTTTGTAGGTGGATGTTCGTTGATCGGGCGTGGAATTGACGACCGGCGGATTCATTTCAGGTGGGATGTTCCTGAGCAACCGGAGCACTTGCGCCTGCGGATTCTGACCTATGGTTTTGATATCTACCGCTCTGAGACCAATCTCGGTCTTGCTCCGAATGCCTTGCGTAATATGCAGCTGGCGGGATCCTTCAATCCAGCCCTCACCAAGATCAACAAGCAACCCATTATCGTTGCGGGGCAAGCCCCCACCGAGGGAAGGGAAGGCTTCCTTGCCATCGATGAGGGCAATCCCTCAAACTTTGAGTTCCTGGAGAGAGGCCAGACGTATTTTTATTATCTCGTGGCCAGGGATTTAACCGGCAAATACTCACAATCATCACTCGTGCTTGAGGCCATGGTTCCTGATTCCATGCCACCCCCCGCCCCATGGGGAGTCCGCACCGAGGAAATCAAAGACCCGGGAAATCCGTCGATTCCACGGTTGCAGCTGGTCTGGGATGAAATCAACACCGCCAATTACCTGCGGCAATATGGAAGCAAGAAAACCTTCCTGAGCCCGCCCACCTATGCCGCGCCATCTGAACTTTATTATGTCCCTGAAGGGGAACCACCCTTTGCCAGAAACTACCGGGAAACTGACCTCGACTTCACGCAGTACCTGGTTTTCAGATTCTCAACCCAGGAAGAGGCCCAAAGCTGGGGTGCCGACAGCGATCTGGATTACTGGCCGGATGAGATCGAGGATGCTTCGGGTACAGACAAATGTGATGCTACGAATCATCCGGCAGGGAATCCGCCCCAGTTAGCAGCGATAATTAACCAGTCTGATGCGGCCAGTTTGCGGACTCTCGCCAACGGCATGAAGCAACGTTTCTTCATTGATTCCACTCCCAATCCCGACAACCATGTCCATTGGTACCGCCTCATTGCCATTGATCAATTCGAAAACCAGAGTCCGCTTTCACCGCCTGTCCGGGGTGTCCTCTGGGATCGGACTCAACCGGAACCCGTAGGTGCTGTCGTCACCGAAAGATGTACTTACCGTGTCAAACAAAGGCCTGAGTGCCGCATTAACCCCAGCCTACGTTTTGGATTCTACGACGTCACGAAGAGTCAGAAAGCAGCCAAAGTCTGCCTGTATGAAGTGTGTGCTGAAAGAGAGGCCGAACCCGGCAGGAAACCCGGTGATCGTTTCATTCTGATCATGTGCAGGGAGATGATTCGCGGAGAAACCTATATCGCCGTCAAGGAGCTGGAACGCTACTGCAATTCACTCTGCGGTGACCGAGGGACGCAAGGACGGCGTTTTGTAGTCCGATATTATGATGAGAATGGATCATTGCTGGCTTCTTCGGAATATTTCACGACGATCCTCTGCCAGTTTGAAGTTCCCATGTGTTTCGAGCTGACGGAGTTTTGTGAACCGGGGCCAACCCATCCGGGTGAGGCATTGGATCCCAATGAGCCGATCGACATCTGTGTACAGCTTCAGCCAGGTGAAAGAGCCCGTGTATTCCATGAGCTGAATGGCAAGATGACCGCCTTCGACCAGATCCTTGCTCCCTTGAGTGCGGGCGGTCCTCAGATTTATTGCATCACGGAAGACCTGACCGCGATTGTTCCGGCGGGAGCATGTATCGGTGTTCGTGTATTCAGTAAGAACAATGTCGGCTCATACATCAAGTACCTGAACTGTGTGACGCTTCCAACCAGTGACCCTGAAGCGCCTTTGATGCACAGTGTCGACCCGGCTGGTACAGCTGGCGCTCCTAAATTCTTTGTGCGCTGGGCCGCACAGAGTGAA
>CAYZUX010000202.1:0-10984 GCA_964481775.1 uncultured bacterium
ATCACGATGCAGGAGCATTGACACCCGATGTCTTGACCGTCAAGGACCTTCGACGGTTGATCACCGAATCGGGGAGGTATCCTGTGGAACGCGATACCCTTTACCAGCCGATAAACCAATCAGCTGTCACTCCATCGATCTGACAAGGAACTGTGTGTCGAATCCTGAAGAGAAGATGGATTGCTCCTCTTGACAGAGGGAAGGTTGCCCCATATTTTTCATACGTCTGAAATCATTAAACTTGCGTCACGGATTATCATGAGCACTCAGACCAAGAAAGACCTTGTAAAAGAAGTTTCCGCGCGCACTGGTTTGGACATCCAAACTGTCCGCGATAACATTCAATGTATGTTCGATACAATGTGCGGTGGTCTGGGGGCCGACGGGAACATCGAGATCCGTAACTTTGGGATATTCAAGGTAAAATCCATTCCGGCCCGATCTGCCAGAAATCCAAAGACCGGGGAAACTATTCAGGTTCCAGCTAAACGCCTGATCCATTTCAAACCAGGACAGTTGATGAAGCAACGGATCAATCACGAGACTTCGGTGGTGCCCCAACCGGAACCCATTCGAGTACCTGCTCCCGAGTCGCCTCCTCCACAAGCCAAAAAAGAAGAAAGGCCCAAACGTCCAAAACCAGTCAGCCGAGACAGGGCCCAACCGGCCATTATTCTTCTTCCTAGACCCGCCAATGACTGAGCGGACCATAGCGATCTGAGGGAAGGTGATTCAGGATGGCGGAAAGTTCCCTTATCAAAAGAGTTCTCCAGGATATCCGGGAGATTCCTCCCCTGCCTGAGGTCGCTACTCGTGTCTTACAGATGACCAATGACCCTGATGTTTCTGCCGCTGAGCTGAACAAAGTCATTTCACGGGATGAGGCTCTCACTGCTAATGTATTGAAATTGTGCAATTCGGCTTACTATGGACTACCACGTGTTATCAGTTCAGTTCAGCAGGCAATTATGTATCTTGGTTTTCAAACGGTCCGGAATATGGTGCTCACAAGTGCCATGAACCAGGTCTACCTGCTGCAGGATATGTCCATTTACAACTACAAACGCAATGGCCTCTCGGACCATTCATCGGCGGTAGCCATCGCGGCGCAAGTGCTTTCGAAAAAGTTACGTCCAGGACTCACCGACACTGCCTTCACTGCAGGTCTTCTGCATGATGTCGGAAAGATTGTTCTGGCCAAATATCTTCGTGAACACACAGACTTCCACCCACATCGAGCAGGATCATCCCAGATAAGCCGTTCGATCGAACACGATCTTTTCGGGCTCGATCATGCCGAGGTTGGAGCCCAGATTGCTGACAACTGGAACTTCCCTCAGGAACTCACCCTGGCGATCGGTTATCACCATAATCCCGATGAAGCCAAGGGGCGGCCCCTGTTGGCTGTGATCACTTACCTTGCCGACAATGTGTGTCTGCGTCTGGGAATTGGTTTGGCTAGCGGTGGATTGCTTCCCCCAGTATCGAATTATTGCTCTGAGGCCACTGGATTCACCGAAGACCGCATGGAGGACCTCATGAAGGAGGTCCATGAGGCGGTTGTGTTGATGTCACGTCCCGGTGGACACTAGTCTCTGAGCAATTCCTTCAGGACCTGGATGTTCTCGATGTCTTCGTGATAGTCCTCTGATTTGGGGGTCTCAAGTGCCATGGGATGCTTTGCGAATTTCCGGCTTCGCATGAGGAAGCGGAAAATGGTGAGTCCGATTTCTCCCCGGCCGATGTGTTCGTGACGGTCGATACGGCTCCCCAAGGACTTCTTTGAGTCGTTCATGTGAAACACTTTGAGTTGGTCAAGACCTGTGGTGGATTCGATCTCCCTGAAGATTTTTCGGCATGCTGCTTCACAACCCATTTCGTAACCTGCTGCAAAGGCATGACATGTGTCAAAGCAGATGCCAACCTTCTCTTGTGCTTCAACCAGGCTGCGGATATCCGCGAGGTGTTCGAATCTGTATCCCAGATTGGACCCCTGCCCCGCTGTGTTCTCAAGTAAGAGCATGGCTTTGGAATCTCCAAGGTCCCGGAAGACCTGGTTGATGCTTCTGGCAATTGCCTTGATCCCCGTGGCCTCACCCTGCCCAAGGTGGGAACCGGGATGAATGATCAGGTAAGGGATCTCCAGCAGATCGCAACGGCGAAGTTCATCCAACAGGGCGGACCGTGACTTCTCAAGGTTGGTCAAATCGGGAGAACAGAGGTTGATCAGGTAACTGCCATGCGCGAAGACAGGCCTGATTCCGGTACGTTCCCGTTCACTGAAATAGCTTTCAATGACCTGTGTGGTGAGGGGTTTGGAGGTCCACTGGTTCTGGTTGCGGGTGAAGATCTGCATCACCTCAAGGCCGAGAGATTCAGCCCGTGAGAAGGCTTTATCCACTCCACCCGAGGTGGACATGTGCGATCCAATCTTCAATCCCTCACCTCCTGCCTGGCTGATCAGTATGCGTGCGCACCCTCGTCTTCTCCAAAAACATACGCTTCAAAACGAGAGATCCGGACATCTTTTTCTTTCCAGGCATCCTTGTTGAGTCCCGCTTTCCAACAGGTCTGTTCGAGGAAAGTCTTGACATCCCATCCTCGTTTCTCAGCGACTTGCGGCAACAACAGTCCTCTTCTCCCCTTGCCTTCGATGATCAATCCATGTCTTCCCGGAACAATCTCTTCGATGGACTTCACAACGACTGGTTCTGTGAGAATCGATATCTCGATGCTGATAAGAGGAAGTTCTTCCATCCTGACTTCATCGAAGCGTGGATCATGAAAAGCCGCTTCGCATGCCATCCGTGAAACCGATTCCCAAACCGGCAGGTCAGGACGCAAGTGTCCGATGCACCCACGCAAGTTCTCTCCCTTGAAGAGAGTCACAAACACTGCTTGGGGTTGTAAGAGAGGGCTCCCCGCGGGGAGATCAGAGCCAAGGTCTGTCAACCCTTTTCCTCGTCTCCGGATGGCCTCTCTGGCAATCTGGAGAAGCCTTTGGCAGTCCTCCTTCGCCAGACCGGGTGGCGGAGTACTCATATGTTAATGGCCTCAAATGATTTGGATTTAGTCCCCTTTGGGGACAGGAAACCCTCCATCGACATGGTTGAAAGAATCAGCTGCACCGCCTGTTCCAGATCCATCTTGTGAAGATTCAGTGTCAGATGGAATGCCAATGGATCATTGATATCACGGTGAAAAACTTTTCGTGTAAAGGCTGCTTGCTCCGCATCACGCTTATGGATCAGTTCCTGGGCCTGAATACGTGACATGGATTCATAGGTCATCAATTGGGTGATCCTCCGTTCAAGAGGAGCCACCAGACGGACACAGAAGGCATTCTCCAGACCCAGTACAAAGGCCGCGCCTCTCCCCAGAAAGATCACATTCCCCTTCTCCGCGGCAGCTCGGAAAACTTTGATGAGTGAGCGTGCATACTCATCATACTCCACTGGAGAACCATGCAGATAACCCTCCACCCAACGTTCCAGGCTGGCACGGCCCCGTTCATCCAGGGCATCCACCAGCCTGCGTTGTGCATGGAGATCCTCAGCCACATGATCGATCGTGTCCCGTCCAAGGATGGTACAGCCCAATTCCTCACTCAGGCGCCTTGCGATCACCCGTGCACCGACTCCCAGTTCACGGCTGATACAGATCACAGGCCCCTTTTCTGAATGGGGAGCCAGCTGATCTCCCCTTCGCCGTAACTCCCATTCACGCATCTGCTGCTCAACCAGATGGGGTATCTGTTTCATGACTCGGCTCCTTCTTCAATGGATCTTCATCTTATGAACGAACACTTTCGAGGGGTAAAAATCACCTCCTGTCAGGATCGAGGAAGCGATGGGCGGGAGTGAATTGGACCCAATTTCTCCAATCCACCATCTCACTCATAATTATAGGACAAATGCGCCGGATTGTTACCCGTTTCTCCCGTTTCCAGCCCATTCCCGAACATCGTTTTCATCTAGTTCGCGAGTAGATTCAGCAATCTTCCCAAGGTGGATCGCAGGTCATGCCGCCCCACAATCATGTCGATCATCCCATGCTTGAGAAGGAACTCGGAGGTCTGAAAATCATCTGGCAGCCGTTGGCCAATGGTCTGTTCGATGACACGTGGCCCTGCAAATCCGATCAAGGCACCCGGTTCAGCGATAATGACATCGCCCAGGGAGGCAAACGAGGCAGCGACTCCACCCATCGTGGGATGGGTAATGACCGAGATAAAAGGGATTCCCCGTTCCCGCAAACGTGCCACGGCGGCACTGGTTTTGGCCATCTGCATCAACGAAAGGATGCCCTCGTGCATCCGAGCACCACCACCGCCTGCTGAAACGATCACCACCGGCTGGCTCTGCTCCCTGCCTCGTTCCAATGTCCGAGTCACTTTTTCACCAACCGCTGATCCCATGCTCCCGGCCATAAAATTGAAATCGAATGTGGCGATTTGGCATCTGGTGCCGCATAACGAAGCGGTTCCAGTGACAACTGCTTCCTTTTCACCTGTCCGTTTGCGGCTCTTGGCCAGGCTGTCTGCATATCCCTGGAATTGGAGGGGATCAATCGAGGTTACGTCTGTGTCACACTCTGCGAAGGTTCCCGGATCGACAAGGGAGTTGAGCCGTTCACGAGCCCCCATCAGGGAGTAATGGCCACACTTGGGACAAACCTTAAGATTCTCCTCCCACTCCTTCTTGAAAACCATCTCATCACATTTCTCGCAACGCATCCACAATCCACCAGGTATTTCGGTCTTCTTTACCGGTTTGTTGATCGCCGTGTAGCGAGGGGGTTTCTTGAACCAACTCACTTTTCTCTATCTCCTTGACTTTTCTCAATCCAACTGACAGCCATGGAACCGGGCACTCACTACCCCAATACTTCAGAAAGGGGCCTGAGAAAATCTTTGACACAGGCCCCCACATCCTCCTCGCGGGTTACCATGAGGCGGTCAATCAGGGCGCTCGCGATGACAATTCCATCGACATGGCCATGCAATAACGTTGCATGCTCAGGGGTACTGATTCCAAATCCCACCACAAAGGGGTGTGTGGTTCTGGTACGGAGGGTGTCCAGTGCTCCCAGGAGTTCTGGCGGCAAATCGGAACGTGCACCGGTGATCCCCACCCGGCTGACATAATAAAGCATTCCACTGGCTTGGGAATCGATCATTTCGATCCTGGCGGGACTGCTGGTGGGTGCAATCAGAGGTACCAGGTCGAGTCCACAGGCATCACAGGCTGCTTTGAATGCACCGGATTCCTCCAAAGGCAGATCAGGGACAATGAATCCGGCAATTCCATTTTCACCGGCAAGTTGGGCAGTCTTTTCCAAGCCGAGGTGGAAGACCGGGTTGTAATACGTCATGAGGACCACAGGAATCCCGATTTCTTCCCTCGAATTTCCAAATCGCCGCATGAGATCCTGAAGTGCGAAAGGGTGCTCTAAGGCCTTCTGTCCTGCTTTCTGGATCGTGGGGCCATCCGCCAGTGGATCTGAAAAGGGCATACCCAATTCGATCAGGTCCGCTCCCGCCTTGGCCGCTTCCCGCATAAGAAGGAAACTGGTTTCCAGGTCTGGAAATCCGGCCATAAAGTAGGGCGCCAGGGCGGTCCTTCCTTGTTCTTTGAGGCTTTTGAACAGACTGGTGAGCTGGCTCATGATCCTCCCCCCAGGTCATAACCAATCTTTTCAGCAACTGTAAAAACATCCTTGTCGCCCCGCCCGGAGAGACAGAGAACCACCAGACTGTTTTTATCAAGAGATGGCATCAGGGTGTTGAGGTATGCCAGCGCATGCGAAGATTCCAGGGCGGGTAGGATTCCCTCCAGACGGGAAAGGAGCTGGAAAGCCTGGATGGCCTCTTCATCTGTAACCGAGGCATATTGAGCTCTTCCGGACTCATGCAGATGGCAGTGCTCAGGGCCAACTCCGGGATAATCAAGACCCGCTGAAACACTATGGGCCAGGCGAATCTGGCCTTCATGTTCCTGTAATAACTTGATCATACTGCCATGGAACACTCCATCTGTTCCCTGAGTGATCGATGCGGAATGTTTTCCAGTTTCCAATCCCAGACCCGCTGCTTCGACTCCAATCATCCTGACACTCAAGTCCTTCACAAAGGGATAGAACATCCCCATGCCATTGCTTCCGCCACCCACACACGCGACCACGCAATCAGGTAACCTTTGGTAACGTTCCAGGCATTGACGGCGGGTTTCCGCTCCGATGACTGACTGGAAATCACGAACCATCATCGGGTAGGGATGCGGTCCAATTACAGAACCGATGATGTAAAAAGTATCACGTACATTGGTGACCCAATCCCTTATGGCCTGGTTGGTGGCATCCTTGAGGGTCTGAGCGCCACTGAGAACCGGCTCGACCTTGGCTCCCAGCATATTCATACGGAAGACATTGAGGCTTTGACGGTGAATGTCTTCCTTCCCCATGTACACCACACATTCCAATCCCATCAAAGCACAAACTGTCGCGGTAGCCACACCGTGTTGACCTGCCCCAGTCTCCGCGATGATCCTCCTCTTACCCATGCGTTTGGCAAGAAGTATTTGTCCAAGCGTGTTATTGATCTTATGAGCGCCGGTATGAAGAAGATCCTCTCTTTTGAGGAGAACCTTTCCGGTACCGTAGTGATCACTCAAACGCCTGGCCTCAAACAGGGGAGTTTCACGCCCTGCATACTCCCGCAAAAGGTAGTCCAGCTCTTTCTGAAAGGCTGCATCTTTACGGGCATCCTGGTAAGCCTGTTCGAGGTCTTCCAAAGCCCCCATCAGCGTTTCAGGGACAAACTTTCCCCCGTACCGCCCGAAATACCCCCGCTGGTCCGGGAAGTCATAAACCCTATTGCTTGGCCTGGTCATGAGTTGGGATTTTGGCTTACTTCAAGCCAATGAGAACACTTTTCCCTTTCTGGTCAAAAAAAACTTTATCTTCACGGGCCAGCCAGCCAATAGCCCGTTGAACTTCAACTTCACTCAAATTCTGCGATTTCTTGAGAGATGCAATGGTTGCCGGACCATTGGAGTTCAACGCTTTCCATACAAGGCCAGCATTTCGGCCAATCATCATTGTTTCATTGCTCGTTGTCATAAAACCATCCCCTTTCCCTTGATCTCTCCACGGCATGAGATTCGATGCGAATTAGTTCATAACCGGGGGTTGAGACTATTATCCCCATTGTTGCCAGCTGCTTCTTCCCTGTCAATTCTATAAGTCAAACCATATCAAGTCAGGTCCCCCAGAGGGGAGAGACTAGGCAAAACCGGAAAACTCTGTTGGAATTCCATTAGTCAAGATTAAGACCGAAAAGACCGATACCTTTTATTTGAGTCATGAAGGATTTTTTACTTGGGCCGTAGTATGTGTCAGGGGGAGATTCATGGCCATCTTTCGTTGGTCAGTTCTGGTTCTGCTGATTAGTATTGTCAGGTCTATCGGATTTGATGATCCGGGTGTATTTCCTGTATACGCCCAGACGTTGCAGGAGTCCGAACCGGATATGGCTCCTCTGGAGGTTGAGGGGTACACAAGTTTTTCCGCTCAAGATGCGATCCGCCAGGCCAGTGCAAATCTTGCCCAGCTTCCTCCTGTAGCCGAGTGGCAACCCAATTTATCGAAAGAAACAGGATATCGTCTTTGGGACTGTATTCATCTGGCGCTCGAACAGAACCGTCCTCTACGAAATGCACGGGATAATCTGCGAATTGCTCAGATCACGCTCCGGGAGCGTCAAGAAGAATTCGGAAATATCTACCAACTTGGAGCCGGTGCCCATTACGATGAAAATCTGGCTCACACCAATTATGACCGGTATTCCTTTTCCTTTGGTGGCACTGAAGGTGGCGCTTCAGGTCTGTCCGATGGCACCATCCTGAGCCGCCGTTTCCCGTACGGTGGAACTCTTTCATTAGGCGGTAGAACCACTTACCAGTCCACTGAAATTCCACGTTATGCCTATTTGCTGGATGGCAATGGTAATCCTGTGGTTGATGCCAATGGGGATCCTGTATTGATGAGCCGCATGGCGGATATCCGCTGGTTCTCGGAAGCCAATCTGGTCATCACCCAGCCTCTATTGGAGGGTGCTGGCGAGGTGGCAATGACCGGCCTGCGCGTCCAGGAGCTGGAACAGGCAATCACCAACCTGAATCTGGAGCGATCCATCCAAGCGGTGATATCAGAGGTGGTTCAAGACTTTTTGGGCGTGCAACAAGCCATTTCACTGGCCCTGGTCCAGCAGGATTCCTATCAGCGCGCTTTGACAGTCTTTCAGCTCACCCAGGAAAAGGCCCCATTCACGCCGGCCGATGTGGCTCCGATCGAGCTTCTTCGCGGTGAACAACAGGTCACATCCACTCAGCAACAGCTTATTGATGCCAAGAATGACGTGGAAACCAATCTCATCCAGCTTCGTCTCAGCATGGGAATCGAGCCCAACGCCACGGTGATCCTGGCAAGTACAGATGTGCCCGTCGTACCCCAACCCGCGTTCAGTGTGGATGAGGCTGTGGCGGAAGCTTTGAGAATCCGGCCCGACCTGCGCGCCCTTCAACTCACTATCCGCCAACAGGAACTATATCTTGAGGCTGCCCGGAATGCGCTTCTTCCGAACCTGGACTTTTCAGCACGTATGGGTTTGAGCGATGAAGCCGATGACCTTTACGAGTCTTATTCAATGTTTGATTACCAGAATGTCGGTGCTGACCTCCGTTTGAATCTCCCATTGAACCTGCCCTCTGACAAGGCGAACTTCCAGCGAAACCAGATACTTGTCCGCCAAGCCCGGACAAGGTACGAGCAATTGGAACGTGAAATCGCCAATGAGGTGGACCGTGCTTATCGAGCTCAACAAACGCTGATCGAAAGAGTTGCGGTTCTTCGCCGCAATGAGGAGTTAGCACGGAAGACCTTTGAAACCATGGCGGGACTTGCTGAATATGGCCAGATCGACCCCTTTGATCTCGTGCAGACCCAAAATGACCTCACCTCGGCCTCAGCCACCAGGGTCCGTGCCGAAATTCAATTTGTGAATGCCATCGCGATTCTGGACTATGCCATGGGGCGCCCCATCAGCGAGGTGATGGCAAGGTACTCCCCGGCAGAGGGCCCCCCTTCGAAGTGATCCACGAAGATTCCTCTCCGGCCACTGGACTCTACATTCATCTCCCTTTTTGTCTCTCACGGTGTGGTTACTGCGATTTCTCAGTTGTCACTAACCGGGATGACTCCCAGGATCAGTATCTACAATGTCTTCAAAACGAAATCAGGTTCTGGTCAACCAGGATCAGGCGCCATCTTGTGTCAATCTACTTTGGTGGAGGGACCCCCAGCCGGTTCCGTTTGGATCTCTGGCCTCGGCTGATATCTGGTATTTCAGAAGGTTTCGAGCTTGAACAAGGAACCGAGATCAGTACCGAGGCGAATCCTGAGAGCCTCACGGATTCCCTTCTCTCCATGTGGATGAGACTGGGAGTGAACCGTGTCAGTGTAGGAATCCAAACCTTCAGGGAACCTTTATTACCCCTGTTGGATCGGCGTCACAATGTAGCCATGGGACGGCACGTGATCGAGTCCCTGAAAGCCTCCGGTATTCCAAGCTGGTCTCTTGACTTGATCTATGGTTTACCGGCTCAAAGTCTGTCCGATTGGGAAAAGGATCTTGATACAGTGATGGAGATCGAACCGCCACACATCTCCTTCTATAACCTTATCCTTCATCCGGGGCTCCCAGTCACCCACAAAGCGATCGAGGCTCTCACCCCGGAACATGAGGATCTCCAGGCGGAAATGTTCCTGAATGCGGTCGATTTGTTTGAGGGAAATGGATATGAAGTTTATGAGTTGAGCAATGCGAGCCTGCCTGGCCATGAATGCCGACACAACCTTCTGTATTGGCGTGGTGGTGAGTGGATTGGCATGGGACTCTCAGCATCCAGTTATTTGGATGGCCAATACTTTTCCAATCCAGCCACATGGGAAACCTACATGGCCATGTGGAGTCACGTTCCAGACTCTCTGCCAGTTCCCGCCAAGACACCGAGTCTGGAAGCCCGGTTGCTGGACCTTGTGATGTTACGTCTGAGGACAGCTCGAGGTCTCGACCTGCATGAAGTTGAATCACTACTGGGAAAAAAGATTCGTAATTCCCTGGATCCATTCCTCAAAGATTTGAGAGAGCATGGTTATTCCAAAGGATCCACACGTTGTCTCACCCTATCTTCAAGGGGCTGGCTCCTCCATTCCGAGATCACCAATCGCCTGGTGGACCGCCTGCTTGGGAGCCTGGGTTGAGTCCGGGTTGCGCTGTAGTTTAACATCATCACTTGTCAACTCTGGTTCTCCAGATGAGAGTCTTTGTTTCTCCCTTGCTCAGGAGGTTGTCAAAATGGGCCGTAAGAACAGTTTGTCCCGGCGTGAATTCCTTGCAGTCACCAGCCAGATGGGGGTAGCGGCCTGGCTGGGATCCAGGCTTTATGAACAACGAGCCTGGAGTTCTCCCGAACAGGTCAAGGCGGCATTAAAGCCGTTACTGGACTTTCCAGCAGTGCAAGGACCTGTCTATGAAGATGAGCACCTTGAGCATATCGGTTTTCCCTTGGGCGGGATTGGAACAGGCTCGGTGGCTTTGATAGGTACGGGAGAGATCTCCGAATGGCAGATCTGGAATCAAGTCCATAAACCGGCCCGGATTGGGCAGACCTTTTTTGCGATCTCTGGAAAGGCGGATGATGGGCAACCATTCAACCGGGTACTCCAGACATCTGCAGTGTCCGAAGTTGATGGATTAACGCCCATGAAGTCACTCCGTTTCCGTGGTGAGTTTCCCATCGCCTATGTGGATTACCAGGATGATCTTCCCATCGATGTGTCTCTGGAGGCCTGGTCTCCCATGGTTCCGCTTGAACCGGAGATGAGTGCTTATCCCATGGCAGTTTTGACCTGGAAAATCCGTAAC
>CAYZUX010000203.1:0-10873 GCA_964481775.1 uncultured bacterium
CCCCCTTCTTGCTTTCCGGCCAGGGGATCTCGAAATCGCGTGCGCCGATCCCGGAAAGATCGGTGACCCACTGGGGAGAGCCGATGGCTTCGCCATTCGTGGCATCCACCATCTGGAACTTGCGGTAGAGCCGGTCACGCTGACCATCGAAACGGTCAAAAACGATTTCATCCTTTCCGGGACTTCCCTCCCACAAGACCGGATGGTTTCCACCGGGTGTGGAGTCTTCTTGCGGTGCGAGTTCGAGAAGACGGATGGGGCGGGGGGAACCCAAATGGAAGTGAAGACGGATGTGTTGGGGGTCAGCGGAGAGGGAAAAGGTGCTTTCACCTTGTGTCTGGGAAAGAACTTCCTGTTGAGCCATTGTCAGACATAGGATAGCTGATAAAAACACGGATACATTCATGGCCGTTGACTCCGAATCTGCGGTAATCACTTTAGAAGAAACAGGTTCACACTGAGGGGGATTGTATGCCTGCCTGGGGTTTACTCATAGAAGATGTTGTATCGAGGGGCCTCTTCGGGAGTCACGCCAATCGCCATGGAGACCCATCGTCTACGATCCAAGCCATAGACTTCTTCATAGGCATCCATGATGATCTCGGAGCGTTCTTCCATTGAGAGACCAACCCAATCGCTCCAGACCACATACAGTTCAAGTACACCACTCGGTTTTTCCTCAAAGATGATCACAGGTTCGACTGATTGTTCGGAGGGGTGACGCATCTCCTCGGTAAGGCGCTCAAGAAGAGTCTCCGTCAGGGGATGAACAGGACGAGGTTTCAGTTTTCTTAATGGCATTTTTTAACTCCAGAGATCCCGGTAGTGCTCCCTGAACCATTCAACATCAAAGAGGACTCCATGTGCCTCCGTTTCAGTCGCTTGATCCGCGAGGTACCGCATGGACACCCACCAGCTTTCATACAGGCGAGAGGCTCGCAGGTCAAGTTCGTTGTCCAGGTCTGTATAAAGTGACCGTGACCCTTCCGATCGACGGTACCTGAGCATTGTGGCCCAAAAGACCAGGCTATGGCCATTTTCCACCGGAATCCAGGGAAGAATCTTTCGGCCCATCCTAATAGCGGGGATCAGATACACAGAAGCCAGATCGCGTGGGTTGGCTCCTGAAAATAGAAACAGTGCGTTCTTCAGAAGGATCTCGGCCGTATACCCACAGAGATAAATTCCGGCGCCCAAGTGGCCGCTCCCAACCAAGTGTTTGGCCTCTTGGTACCTCTCCTCGGCCGCTCTCTCCAGCTCCTGAATTGTCTGTGGCACTCCCTGTAAGCGGATTCTCAACGACATCCAATTCTATCTCCGTTCCCCTTCCATCCTCTCCAATCCTTCCTCGATTCCCACCGGTTTCCAGCCGAAGGTGGAGATGAATTTCCTGGAGACCAGCGAGCAATCCGGGGAGCGCGGCTCCAGGCCCTGGTAGTCGTTGACTGAACGGGCTTGGATCAATGAGGCGTTCAATCCGAAACGTTGGGCGATTCTGACACCGAGTGTATAGCGGTCCATGCGTTCCGGGCCGCCGAGGTGGTAAAGACCTGAAATCCGCTTTTCGAACGCATCGGCAATGGCTCTGGAAACATCTCCCTGATAGAGTGGCGAGCGGTATTCATCCTGGAAGAGATCGACTGTCTTGCCCGAATTAAGCGCTGAGACAATCCAACCCGCCGGGCCACCATGCTGCTCATCTCCCCAACCATAGGAGAGGCCGATCCGGAAGATGGTGAGCAATTCAGGACTACGAGCGAAGATCTCTTGCAGGGCCTGCTCCGCCTCCCACTTGGTGCGTGAGTAAGTGCTGGTGGGATGGGGAGTGTCCTCCTCGGTGTAGTTTCCCCTCATCCCATCAAAGACCAAATCGGTCGAGGTGAAGAGGAAAGGGGTCCGGCGGAAATAAGCAGCCTCAGCCAGGCGCGCGGTGATCTCGACATTCAGCAGTCGCGCGCATTGAGGATCCGAGGCGCAAGCCTCGGTCCGTGAGAGCGCCATCAGGTGCAGCACAGCATCCGGCTCGAAGAGCGCTAGCAGGGCCTCCGGCGCGCCTTTTGTGGCTTCCCAATGGACTGCGGTCACATCGGGGGCGTCCTCCAAGCCGCCATGGTGAGTGGCGATGATTTCGTAGGGTCCGGCAAGGTCCCGCAGGACTCGCCTTCCGAGGAATCCAGTCGCTCCGGTGAGCAAAAGCCGCTTCTTGGTACGTTCTCCAACAGGTGTTTCGATGGGGGTTTGTTCTTCGGTCATAATGACCTTGGGTTTAGCATCCCAGCTGGGGGGGAGTCAATCGGGAGATGGGAGGGAGAAGTGGGATAAATTATTGAGTTGATGAAACATTTTTCGCAAGGGGCATCCACATAGATGCCCCCAACGGGAACCAACTCTACCTTGGTGCTCCACCTCCACCTGCACCTCTTCCAGGTCCACCCATTGGTCCGCCTCCCCGGCTGGGTCCACCGATGGGACCTCCCCCTCCTCGACTCGGTCCGCCTATTGCGCCGCCGGGACTGGGACCTCCCAAGGGGGCGGAGGGAGCGCTGATAGCTCCGCCTGGCCTGCCGATGGAGCCGCTTAAACCGCCTCCATACATTCGGCCAGATCCTGATCCGAAGGACTTCGGTTCTCCCGAAATTCCACCACCCGAGCTTGGTGGAAAGCTGATACTCGGCATGACTCTCTTTTGAGGCACTTGGAACTGTGAAGATCCACCGGATATACCCAGGTTGCGTGGAGCCGAGGGCCTGGAAATACCAGGTGAGAAACCCTTCCAGCCCTTATGCGCTCCCTGTTCCAACATCCCGCTGGGTCCGGCCGAGCCGCGATTTCCTGTTCCGAGAGGCGGATCAAACCCCGGTGAAAAGGACCTTTCAGGTTTTCTCATGGTACGATCGAAAGATCCACCCGGTATCGTGTTGATCCTTTCCATGTCATTCGGGTAAAGAGGCCTGGGTTGACGGATTCTGGATGTTTGTCCCGGTTTGAAACCTGGCATCGACTGTGAACCGCGTCCTGTCTGGAATCCAGGGTCCGGCAAAGGACGTGGTCCTGGTCCTGGTCCCCCTGGGCCGCCGGGTCCACCCGGTCCACCCGGTCCACCCGGTCCTGATCCTGGTCCAATTGGACCCCCCGGACCTGGTGGTGGTCCACCTGGCCCTGGTTCTCCCGGTCCACCCGGTCCACCCGGCCCTCCCGGCCCCGGGCCACCTGGGCCACCTGGGCCTGGGCCACCGGGTCCTCCTGGGCCGCCTGGGCCACCGGGTCCTCCTGGGCCGGGTCCACCGGGTCCTCCTGGTCCTGGATGGCCAGCATAGCCACCATGACGACCATGACCACCATGATGATGGTGGCGACCCCAATGGCGATATCCACCCGGTCCCCACCAGCAAGAGGTGCCGATCACCCATGGTCCACCTATTCCGATTGAGAACCAACCATCATAAAAGCCGGTACCGCCGATTCCATACCAGCCCCCACCATAAGTGGTGTAGCCCAGGCCGAATCCCCAACTGCAGCTGAAGGGATCATAACAGGCATTGAAGCCCCAGGTCCTGGGACGGTAGAAGCAGACATCACCATACCAGCCGGGATAGGTATATCCGGTTCCATAAACAACGGTTCCACCATAGACATATCCGCCGATATATCCGGGCGTGTATCCCACATAAACCCAGTCGGGAGTGACATCATAAATGCGCACATACCGGACGTTATACAGGGGGCAACTGGGAGGAATCATATAAATGGAGGGAGGAACCGCAGCGCAGACAGCCCACGGCCCCAGCGGGGATGGCCCGATATACCAGACCCCATTGTAGCAACAATAATATACGTTTCCGGTACCGATCACCGCGTATGGTGTGTTGACCGCATAGGTCATATCCGTGCCATCGATCTCCTCGAAACGCGGTTCGCCATCGTATTGAACGTCAAGTTGAGCATCATTCCGGCTGACCTTAGCGATCTTTGGAACCTCGGCATCCATGACCGCTTCCTTGGCGAGTTCTGTTCCCGGAACGCTGGCCAGAACGCTTGCTTTGGGGGAATCCTGTGGAATCCTGGCGAAATCGGGCGGGAGTTGTTCGCCCGGCAGGTAACTCCACTCCTCCGAACCGGGATTGGAAACAAACCATCGTCCCGCCAAAAGAACAAAGCAACGTTGGGTCCCACTCTCCATGAACACATCATTGGCAGTGTTGGTGATATACAGCAGGTTGGTTCCGGGGATGGGGGTGTATTCAGGAACACCCGCAGTCTGAATCACCTCAGTGGGAACGGTAACGAGGAGGATCTGCGGTATCACATCGGGAATGGTTTGACTGTTTCCCTCGGTGGTCTCCCCGCTTTCGAATTCCTTACGCGCCAGGGCGATGACAGGATCAGGGGGAGTGACATTGACCTGCCACTCTGCTTTGAGGTCACGTGTCTGATACCAGATGGGACCCCCCTTCAGGAAGTACGAGCCAGAGGTGGGATCAAAAGCGATGAAAAAAGGAGTGTTTACAACACGCATCAGGCCACCCTCTCCTGTCTGACGGAGGACGGGTTCACCATCCAGTGTGACCAAAACCACGGGGGTTTCGACAAAGTAGATTTGAGGTGGATCTGAGGCAAAGTCTTTTTCAGCTTCCGCAAGGTTCTTTTCAAGTGACACCATCTCAAGCACTTTATCGAGGGAAATTTCCAGGCGCCACTTGGGAATCTCGGTCTCCAGCGTGGTTTTGAGCTTGTCAACTTTCTCTGGAGTGGAATCAGGGAACCTGACTCCAGACACCTTGAGTTCCTCGAAAGTCACCATGCGTGCTTCTTTATCGGTGAAGACACGTGCATCCAGCCAGACCGCACCGAAAACCGGTTCAGTTTTTCCATCCGCCAGGATCGAAATCGCTGACCGTGCGGTCAGGTGGGTTCCATCAAAGGTGTCAACCTGAGGCTGGTAGAGGACTAAAGTGGCATCCTGGGTACGGATTTCACGCGGCCATTGGGATTCCGCAGCCTGAACCCAGGGACTGAGGCTCAATGATACCATCATGACCAGGGTCAAATGGAAAGGTATTGATCTTTTTTTCATTTCGACAACTCCCAGCCCCATCAGGCATTCCACCCGGTGATGGTTGTCGCCAGGTTTCCTCGAATCATAGACGTGGCAAGACATACTGATATTCATTCAACCAGTATGCGGTGTATCTGCAACCCACATGCCGCATCTCTCTTAACCTGTCGGGATCAAGAGTGAAAACACCATGCCCAGTAGGCGGCGGCAAGCCGGAACAGGTGGTGGCGTTTCCTTTCAGGGAGTCTTCTGGTCCATGTGAAAGGCTTCTGTCAGGGTCACCAGTCCGCCCGGCTCATCCGGTTTGATGTCGAACATGTGGTAAACTTTGGTTCCCCAGGCCTTCTGGTTCGGGCTGCCCTCGACCGCTTTCTTATAGGCCTCGAAGTCATCGCACTCCAGGAAGGCAAACAGGGTTCCATCCTCCGCCAGGTAAATGGCGTAGTTGTTCACCCCCAGCCTGCGATACTCCTCGATGAGCGGGCGATCCACATTTTCATGGATCTTGAGGTATTCTTCCCGGAATTCGGGCTTGATCTTCATGGTGAAACCGACACGTGACATGACAACTCCTCCCAGGCAATGACATGGCGCATCCTGCACGATGTACAGGCATGAGGGACAACGTTATCTTGAGAGGAAGGATGGAGTAAAGGGTCAGGGATGGTCCCGGTTCCAGAACTGAGATTGGAACCGGGACCGGGTTGCGACGGGGCGAAGCTTATGCTTCGCCAGACTTTTCGATCTTCTTCTTTTCTTCCTCGTCGTCCTCATTGATGGTGCGTAAACCATTCTTGAACTCACGGATACCGGTTCCGAGGGACTTGCCGAGCTCAGGAATACGTGATGCTCCGAAGAGTAAAACCATCACGGCCAGAATGATCAGAATCTCGGTGTGGTTGATACCAAACATGGGCGTCTTGACTCAACTCCTTTTAACGGGGCGGACGGAATCAACCTCTTTAAGTAAGGTGGTTCGGGTCCTTCACTTTAATGGTAATCCCTTTGGGGGATGGTTTGCAATCCTTTTGTAGAAAGGTTACCGTGATTGCTGAATCAACGTTTACAGGAAGTGGAAATCCGCTTTCCACAACTGTCTTGATGGAATGATCCCCGATCCTCAGAGGACTGTCTGCCGATGCCACCATTCATGAGGCAAAGTAAACTTAATCTATGGGCCACCCTACTCCTAGTTATTATACATTCCCAATGTTTTTCGCAAACCAATGAGGGCGTAATTCAAGAGACCTGGCCTTTTCAGGATGGCAGCCTGGTGCTGACTCAGGATGACGAAGGAGCAGTTCTCTCATTCCCTTATCTCCCCTTTCTGACAATCACCCCGGCATGGATTCCCGCATATCCACGCCTGTATCAGCAACCAGTGGAGTCAGTCATGCCGTTGTCTGGTCTGCAGGGGAAAATGACCCTGCACCTCACCGGCACGAATACATTGAGCCACTTGCAAGTTCTTTCAAGGTCACCCTATTCCGCTGAAGCGGTTATCCGGAATGGGAGTGCGGAGGCCCAGCTCTCCTGGGTCTGCCCTCTGGGAAAACCTGGAGTCTTCTTTGAATGTGCTCATCTCCTGCCGCACGATGCCACGCTGGAAATCCGTTTGCGCTGTTTCCCCGGTAAAACACTCTGGGCCACGCCCGGGAAAAAGCTGAAACGGGATTGGGGTGTCTCCAGCTGGGAGTGGCAAACTGGGGAACGATGCCTTCTTCAGACCTATGGGAATCCGGTGGATGCAACCCATTCCCCCATCACCGCGCTCTGGATCGGAGAAAACACTCCCGAATGGAAAGGCCCTCTCCCCCTTTACCAGGCTGATGATCCCCAACTCCTCCAGATCCGGATCCCCATTGGGAAAGGGGGAAAAGTGCGATTCGGATTTGTACATGCGGATAACAGGGGTCTCCTCGAGTCACAGTTAGCTGAAATCCGTGATCCCGCCATGAGTGTTCCCCGTCTCCGTGAGAAGTGGGAGACATGGCTCACCATGGCAGCTCAATCCATCAAGGCGAAGACGGGAGTGGGGTTGGAGTCCCTTACCCCGGAACAGAGAAGGGTGGTGGATAACAACCTTCTAGTCACCCGGGGGCTTTTTCTCTCGAATGGGGCTGTGTTGACTGAACCCATGAGGCCTGACTCTTTTCCTGTATCCATTGCGGAACAGGGGGTGGCCCTTAATCACTGGCGTCAATTGGGCCTGGAATATCCCTTTCTGCAGGAACAGGCCGAGCTTTCCCGCTACAACCGTGTCCACCAGCGTTCCATCAGCATCCCTCTATTTCGATCTGGCGGTTTGGAGGAGGCGCTGGGGCAGGGCCGTATCATCCTCACTTCCCCTGATCCGCAGTCTCCGCCGGACAAGGCCTCATTCGACACTGTCCTGGGATATGTCATCTCTGGAGGCCATCTTACTCTGGTGGATGGAGTTGAAGGATTCCGAGGGAAAGAGGGGTGGTGGAAAGAAGCAGGGACTGCCGACCTGGCCGATTATGCCATCCGGATGATGGGAGTTCCTGTCGATTCCGCCTCGCGACGGACCCTGGATGAGGAAGGGCTGAGCCCGACAGTCAATACCTTCCTGGCGGGTGCCACATCACTGACACAAGGGGCTTCTACTGCACCTCAAACGGTCACGGTTCATTTGCCCAAGCCTGGGGGTTATGTTTTGGTTTGTCCTGCATCTTCTGAGGATCAGACAGGTGTCCGGATTCTTTCGGGGCGTATCGGGGGAGACCGTTTCCGGCCTTTCTCGGCTGAGGAGGAAAGTTTCCAGGCGGGAGGGTATGCTCCCCGCGTCGTATCCGACAGGTATGGGGAAACCATTGGCTGTGAGCTGATCGGTGAAGGTTTCCGTGCTTACAGGATTCCGGCCACGGTTACGGGACCTGTGGAATTCAGCCTCTCGGGTTCCTGGAATCTTTCCTGGAGTGGTTCCCTTCCCGCGACACACCTGTTTTTACGCAAGAAGGCTTTCCAGTCCTGGTTTAGCCGTGAGCTCATGCAAGTTCCGGTCTCACGGCTGTGTCATCCGGTCGTATACAGTGGGACCTATACCTGCCGTGTGTTTGATGTCTCTGGAACCGAGGAGAGTCCTTTCCTGTTCACGAGAGTGGGGCGTGGCACTTTTGTCTGGCTGGGGCTACCGCGTGAATATCTGTTGCTGGGAAGCGATACGGGAAGCGATCTTCAGTTTTCCTTAAGGAATGATCCCACCTATGACATGGTGCGGCTCACATTCGCTTTCCATGATCCCAAGCGAGCAGGCACGGAACGTACCAGCCGTCCTCCCCTTTCGGGGTGGGGGACGGGATGGAGTCAGTCGCCAACCCTTGTCCCGGAACCTTTCCATGCTTTCTTTGCCTGGAAACCGATCGAGACTGTGGGAATGGCAACACAGGTCATGAATGGCTGGGTGGAAGACACCTTCATGGGCACCCTGGAGTTCCCCAAGGTGGAAGGACTGAGTGTTCCTGGCTCCCCCCTGATTACACGTGAGCTCGGGGAGGGCCGCCAGATCCTTGACTTGCCTGATAATGCCTTCAGGCATGCACTTTACAAGAGAATGGAACACACTTCAAAAATAACTGGAAGAGCCTGGCTGGAGGAGGATTCACGCCGAAAAGCTAACTTAATCAACAGCAGTTTACCGTTATTGCTGGAGGGGTTCGGGGAGGGAATGGTTTGTGCGCGAACCATTGTGAATGGTTCGCCGGGAACGGCGATTCCAGTCTCAGCACTTCTGCCATGTGCAGCCTGGGCGGCCACCGAAATCAATCCCGCGGATTTTCCCGGACAGGCTACAGCTCAGGCTCATTTATTGAACACCCTTGTTAAAGATCCTGCGATAACCGGAAATCCCCAAGCATTGGCGGTTATTGCGGCCCGGGATGGCAATTACCGTGAGCAGTTCCTTGGTAAGCTCCTTTCCCAACACACCGACCCCAAACTCGGGTTGATTGGCCGTGAGGGGAAAATTTTTGACCTGGCCACCGCGGTTCCGGTGATCCATGCAATGATTCTCAACGCGAGGAAGTGATCCCGATGGATCAATCTCCTGGTGTCAGCCGGATGTTCACGATCTTCTTTCCGGCCACCTTGAGGATCACCTTACCTTTTTTAGCCGAAACCTTTTCCACGGGTTCATCGAGCAGGTTACAAATCCGGGCCGAGGCCACACCACCATGGATTGAAAGCTCGGCCTCCACTTGATCCCCGACAGGATTATATAAACGTACAAACAGATCCCTGTCTCCGGCTGGACGTACCGAAGTCACAAGGACCGGTCCAGACACATTCAACAACGAGAACGTATCCGGGTGGGGATTCCCCTGGAGTGGCTCCTCATAAGGATGGCTTTGCGCGGTTCGGATTCCTCCAGAAAGTATCTGTCCCGCTTTCCCCAGCACCACCGGGTCCAGATCACCCGTGAAGGGGACGATCCAATAATGGAAGCAGTGTTTACCCTGAATCTGACCACCCTCGTTGCCATCCGTGAAAACGGCCTTCTGGAATGCACGAAGAAGGGTGAGAGCGATCTCACGGTTCTCTGTGTCAAGGACGGTGGATTCAGGCAGACCACAAGAGATGACTGCCAGTCCACCTTTCGCATCCTCATCCGAGAAGCTGCCCTCGCCCACAATGGCTGTCCAGGTGTATTGCGGTTTGGTCTCCACCTCCAGTTCCTTATAAGTGTAATTGTCTTCACGAAGGGCGATCTGTCTTTCCTGATAATCGAAGGCCACATCTGACCAGAAGGTGTCTACCTCAAAAAATGAAGGCAAGAGAACCCGGAGACGGTGATCGCATGCGGTATTGTCGACCTCGGTGGTAACCTCCAAGTGTCGTGCATCCTTTCTCAAGGTGATCCAATGAGTCACCTTGAGGGTTTTCCTTTCGGCGGAGCGGACCATGCGGTGGAAGTCAAAACAGGCTGGCACTTCCATGGAAACTTCGATGCGGAAAGTGGTTTTTTCAGGACCGTTATGAACCAGCGAGATGGCCGCGGGGGATCCCTGCGAAGTGAAAATCTCTTCATTGACCGCCATTCCATGATACCAGCCATCACCGATGTCGGCACAGTCCTCGAGCTCCAGCAGAGAGGAGAACATGGTTCCTGTTTCCAGGTCCTGGATGGTTACCGTTCCGTTGGGAGCGATGTCCACCGCCAGGTATCCATTCTCCATCGCGAACCGTCCGCTCGCCAATCCCTCGCCGGGATGGCGTGTTGGCCCCTCCACTGTTTCAACCCAGAGGGTTCTTGTCCCCAAGGCTGGCAGTTCCAGCTGGAGGCTGACATCCACCAGGTGGCGCCGGATACCATGCGGGAACTTGCGCAGCTTGCGGATGAAGCGTGTACGGTTCATATCCTGGTGGACCAGCTGGTAGGGGAGTTCCTGACCATCCGAGGTGTAGAGACGGAACCCGGGTTTTGGTTCAAAGCCGAAGAATTCCTGGTAAGTGGGGCAATCGGAAGGGATCTCAAGGGTGAGATCCACCACCTCTTTACGGGCGAAGGGGAGAGGATTCGCGACCAGGACCGGGAAACGGCGTGAGGTGACCTCTCCCGGGATCGAACGGATCATGTGTTGAAGGGCATCCTCGATGACCTCATTCGCGATCCCCGCGGCCTGGTCAAAACGGAACTCCATGTCTTTATGGACCTGGTCGATACTGCAACCACAAATACTGTCATGGGGGTGGTTCTCCAGCAGTAACCTCCAGGCTGTTTGAAGGAAGGATTCACTTCCCTTCAATCCATAATAGCGCGCCATGGCGGAGAAGGGTTCGGCCCATTGGCAGAGCAGG
>CAYZUX010000204.1:0-10868 GCA_964481775.1 uncultured bacterium
CTGAAACTCCGAGCCACGCATAGAGGTCACGCACTATGGCCTCATGGTCTTTTATCAGAACGGAGATCGGTGTCCCGGGCTTCAGGCACTCCCGGATATCTCTCGAGTCAAAATAGACGAGGTTTGCGTGTCTGAAACTGCCATCGGCACATTCGACGAGAGGCACATCGGCAAGGGTATCCAGCACGTCTTTATCGTCTTTGATCGATCCGATGTGTTTCGCTAAAAGAATGACAGCCTCTCGTTTCGTTGCCTCGGGTAAGTCCGAATTCTCGAATGCCTTGGGTATGTGCTCTACGACATAGGTCCGGAAATCGAGTTCCTTGATGCCCAATTCACGAAGGAAGTCTCGACGGTTCCCGATCAGGGTTGGATCTACGAGGGCGGCAATGCCAATGGGGTCCTCAAAATTCCCAGGCAATGAAACCTCATCGAGTGGGTGCAATTCGCCCGAGCTGGGAAAGATTGGCAATTGGGCGATATCTTGTTTGAGTGTGGGTTTGTCACGTAGTTCAGCTCTCTTTTCCTCTAACCACTCGAAGATTCCGTTCAGGTCGAGGCTTTCCTCCTTCCAAAGGGTGCACAAACCCTCTCTATCGACACTCTTCAGGAACCCGATTGCGGCATTGAGATCAAATGATGGGCAGAGATGCGCCAGTGGTTCGAAACTGGGGGAGGAATCATCCAGATACGGAATGTTCAACTTCAGCCGCTCGAAGAGGGAGATCGTTCTTTCATCAGCACGAAACAACTGACCACAAGGCCAAAGGGCGCCATCACGACCGGGAGCAATTGAAACTCGTGCGAGTCGAGTCTCGTTTTCAGTCCGTATGGAACTTCCCTGCTTGTTGCGTTCGAGGAGTAGCACGATCTCGTCCCACAACGACTCTATCGCGCCACCTTCCATTAGCGATTCAGGCCATGAATGCTTCTCAAGACGGTCGGCCAACCCAGCCTCCGTAAGCTTCTGGCAGACCAGGGAGACATCGAGCAGTGGTACCCCAATCTCTCGAAGAAGATTGAAAAAGGGCCTAAGGTCTTGATGAACAATGAACAATCCCATTTTCTCAAGGATCGGAATGGCAGTCTCTTCTTCCTTTTGTTCCAGCCAAACCGCCTCCTCAGGCGTTCTCCAATCCCCCGCCGTTGTGAAGACTACCGGTGAGGATTCCAGATGTGGCTTAATCAGTTTCCAGAACTCACCGAGGCACTTCTCTTTTCTTCCCTTCGCCGCCTCCTCTGAAACACCCCTTATCGTGGACACAAACGCCCAGAAAGCGCGATGTCGAAGGACATCTCTCAATCGGTCGAGAGAGAGTGGAAGGGCTTGGGCCGCTGCACGGATTGCCTCTCGGTTCCATTCAGACTGGTAATCGGACTCGAAAATGACTCGCTTTCGATCATTGGAAGGGAAGAAATCTGCGTTGACGTGAAACGGTAGCCCGGTTTCATACTGGGTGGGGAGGCAAACGCACAGTAAACCCCGATCCATCTGGTTTTCAGGGATTGCCAGGGTCACCTTTGTGGACCACTTGTCTTCAATCTTGCCGGGGTGTTGTTCTCGAAGTCGTCGACCTTCTTCATCGAAATCACCACGGATTAGATGCCAGATCTGGTCGTTGGACTTATCACCAGTAGAGAGAATCAAGCTGTCTCCCTCGTCTATTCTTCCGAGGAGTGCGCGCCGAATATCATCCTCCTTGATTTCAATGGTCCTTATTCGCTTGAGGAAAAGGAGGGATGGTGGAAGGACGTGTTTCAACTCCTCCATGAAAGTGGACCGAGTCTTTTCTGTAACTGCTTCAACGCGAAGTGCCTTTCTTAGCGGAGCTTCAGGGTCAGTGGCCCAAGGAAAGACAAACCTTGTATTCGGCAGGCCGTGAGACAGGCATTGCTCACAACCACCACAGACTTCAATGCGTTGGTGCTCAGGATTCTCCTCATGAAGAATCCAGTGCTGACCTGATGAGATCAGACTTGGCTCGTCGGTGATTTGATATACTGCGAGAAACCCAATTCCAAAAGCGCCAGTCGTATTGGATTGGTATCGCTTGTCGCCTCCTGCAACGTGACGGAACCGGTGGAAATCACAGCGGTGTCCTTTTGAGGAATCCTCCTTCCATGGGCACTCTTTGTTATTCAGCGCGCCGCAATTACTGAATACGCCGTCATTTTCTACGACAAGTCCTTCTTTCCGGATGTCGAAGGTAATCGATGAAACGCCTTCAACATCATCCGCGTTCTGGATCAGCTCAAAAACCAGCGTGGCAAATCCCTGAAGGTCCTTTAGCTTACCAGCGAGGTCCTCAAGGTAATCAATTCCACGCGAGAGAAAAGTTCCACCAGTCATCGCACCGTCCCATCCGAAGTACAGAGGTGCCGAAGGTCACATTCCTTGCAGATTCCAGGTTCCGGGGGATGTGGTACCCTAAATTCTCTGGCTTGAATGCGCTCCACAACCCGGTCGAAATGCAGCCCAGCCTCATGGATCTGTTCGGGTTGATAAGGAAACACCATAAGCGCATCCTGTTTCCTGGGTTCTGCGGTCCAGTATAGGAGCATACGGTCTACGCGCCGCCCATGTCTTTTTTCCAAGATATGAGCATATGTGCAAAGCTGTCGCTGATAAGAGGCGAGCAGATCTGGATTGCTTGTGGGTTTTGGTGATGTCTTGAAATCGAGGATCTCTAATTTCTGGTCGTCGCCAAGGAGAAGATCGACTTTGCCAGTCAGGATGTATCCATCTTTCTCAAGCGAAACATCGACCTCCGTTTGAATGACCCGCTTCAGCTCGACACGGTTCTGGTGAAAATAGTTGATCACCTGATGAAACGCGGCCTCTCTAGCGGTATCTCCGATTGGACGTACATCACTGAGACAAAGGAACCTGAAGGTTCGGTCAAAGATCTCTCGGATACGACTCTCGTCCACCGTATGGAGTTTTCCATCAATCGCAATCCGATGAATCTCTTCGATGGTCTGGTGTACGAGGAGACCGAAAAAAATCACCGCCGACCGTGAGGGTGTAAAGTCATACTCACGGAAGAACTGATATTGCCGTGGGCAGGTTTCGTAGATCTTGAGATCGCCAGTGAAACTGTAGGTCTTCTTTACCGGCATTCGATCACGGAGGGCAAAGCGTTGCGCGGCTAACATCTCCTTCTGGACATAGGGCCACTGTGGTAGGCCCTGCCAAATGGAGGCGAAGTAGTCTTTCGGCGGCCCCGACGCCGTCAGTATCAACACATTTTGGGCGCGCGAGAAAGCGACGTAATGGAGACGCATCCGGTCGAAGAGAGTAATGCGGCTCTCTGGCTCGAACGGAGGACGGTGATAAAAGGGTGAAAGGTCTCGATCAATCTGCTTGGGGCTTGAAAGTTGCTTGTCGAGTGAACCAACAACAACAACCGGAAATTCAAGCCCTTTTGCTTGGTGAATGGTCATGACCTGGACATGGCCTTTGGGAAAAGGTTGGTCTGGATCTTCATATTCGTTTATACCTCCTTCATAAAGGAGTCGCAGGAAGCTGTTGAACAGGTGGAATCGGAGGTACTCACGGTTACGGTAGGTGACGACAGTGTAGTGATAGTAACTCTGGAAGGCATTCATGAGCTGGGAAAAGATTGCGAGATTACGAGCGGAATTTTCTTCCCTCACTGCGCTCTTGAAAGGTTCGGTGGCAAGGATCTGGTAGAGATAATCCGCAGGTCGTTGGTCCAGAGACTCTCCTTCCTTTAGTCCTGCAATCTCTTCGGTCCACTGGCGGAGGAGAGCTGCAAGCGGATGCGGACCGCCGAAACGGCGGCCAATACCCACGATTGCCTCGTCTACGTAACCCGCGAGGTCTGCCACCGCCCCTGCTACTTGACCACGGCCTTCACCATGCCAACCAAAGAGGACGGCGAAACAAGCAATAAGGTCACGGATAATTTCGTTCTCGAAATAGGCACGAGCACGGGGACAGAAAGCTGGGATTCCGCGCGCGGCGAGAGCCGCCAAGTAGTGCTCGCTGTTGTCCTGCCGCACACTGTGCAAAAGGAGGGCTACTTGGCTAAAGTCTGCTATGATGGCGCTATCCTTGAAAAACAAGACCATATCCGCGAACCGAGCAGCCTCGTCGCGTTTGTCCATACCCCAGATGGCCAATACTGCCGGATAATCGGGGTGCGTGGCACCCTCATTGGCTGCAATAGTCTTGTCGTAGCGGAATGAATGGCCACCGGGATTGGACCAGTCCGCTGAGGACATCCAACGGTCATAGCGGCCCACGATCGCGCGGTGGGAGCGATAGTTTGTTGTGAGTCTAATGGTAGCGGAACCGGGCATTCGCCAGGGAAACTCGAGAATGTTTCGCACCGTAGCGCCTCGGAACCGATACAGGCTCTGGTCCTCATCTCCGACAACGCATAAGTTTCGTGTTTCCTCGGTGAGTTTGACAAGCAATCGCTCCTGGACGTAGTTGGTGTCCTGGTACTCGTCTACGAGAACATACTTCAGTTGCCGTGCTACTGCGGCAAAGGTAGCTGGATCCTCCAGTAGATGAAGAACCATACTTTGCAAGTGGGCAAAATCGGTACGGTTTATCTTGAGCAGCGCCTTCTCATATTGAACATAGGCTGTCCCAATTGCAGACAGGAAAGGGTCTGTGGAACTCTGGAGGCTGCGAGAGTCAACAAGTTCCTCAGTTATTTTGTCGAAATACGCACGTGCTCCCTCGATGGCGGTCCACCGCGTCTTCCAACGGTGAAGAAAGAGATCGTTTTCCGGTGATCCAATGATTTCGTCAAAGTGCTCGAAGATGAAAAGGAGTTGGGTCAGTTCGTCAAGGATTTCGTAACTGTGGCCAAGTTCCGTCCGATGGCGATGTTGTGTGAGGACGCGATTGCAGAAACCATGGATCGTTGAGATAGTAATCTCGGAAAGCTCGCCCCGGTACCCAACCGTACGCGCGGCTGAGGAAAGACGGTCCCGCATTTCAAACGCTGCCTTCTCGGTAAAGGTACAGAGCAGAACCTCCTTCGGATCTGCCTTCCCCAATAACAAGAGGTTCAACGCTCGAAGGATGATTGTATATGTCTTTCCAGAGCCTGGACCGGCGATCACCAAAAGTGGGCCATCGAGGTGGCCAACTACCGATCGCTGAGCATCGCTCATTTGCGGAAAGTACTGGAGGATGGCCTGGGCGATGCTCAAAGTAATCCCTCCTTTCGAAAACTGAAGTTGTCGTTCGCTGAGATAATAAGGTGGTCAAGTACTTTCACGCCAACCGTTTCAGCGGCCAGGACTATAGCCCGTGTAAGAATCTTATCCTGTTCACTGGGCATCACTTGGCCGTTTGGATGATTGTGCGCGAGTACAATCGCACCTGCACCACGGCGGAGGGCTGATTCTACTACTCGACGTGGATACACAGTGGCACGGTCAATTGTCCCCTCTTCAAGCGTCTCGACACCATTGCGCATCAGACGATTCCCAGAGTCCAGGTAAGCGACCTCAAAGGTTTCGTTGGGAAGAGCTCCGAGGCGCATTCTCCACAGGTTGGCGAGGCGGTTTGTATCCTCTGATTGATCCTTTCCCTCACTGCTTTGTTGGAGGTATAGTGCAGCAGCTTCTCGAATTATCTTTAGCGCAACCGGTGTCACTGAACCGATTCCGCTTATCTCCTGCAGTTCGTGCAGCTGAGCATCCAGAATGCCTCGTAAATTGCCAAACTGGGCCAGTAACGTCTTTGCAATCGGCTTAACATCTGAGCGGGGGATTGCCAACGTCAAAATGAGTTCGACTACCTCATAATCTCCAAAGCCATCAAGGCCATTCTTGATGAATCGCTCGCGAAGGCGTTTGCGGTGCCCCTGGCTTTGCGAAGTGGATTTACCTTCTGGATTCATGATGTACGCCGCATTCCTTTTTCCGTTGGGCTTGTTTCCTCAACAGGCTCGAGACAAATATGGGCAAGAGCGATTCAAATGTCACCGCTAACTGGAAGGTCTACCGCGACAGGGTTTCAGACTCCTCTCAATTGGTAAGGCGACGTTCGATAGCAATCGATCCATTCCCAACCAAAAAATCGGTGACGCTCCTTCCCTTTCAACCCATTATCTTCATCTGGTGACTCGAATCGGAGATGACACCGACAGATCCGCCAATCAAAGAAAACTGGATTAATCGTAACCCTTTACCGGTCTGAAGCGTCTTTGCTTCAGATTTGCCCTGATCTGGCCGACGCAGTTGTGTGGGATGGGGGGAACAGCGCAGCCTGTCGAAGCACTGCTTGAGGGTTTGGACCTGAGCCACCTGCGGCGGGAAGATGTCGAGCAGGTCCTCGCCCAGGGCGCCGAGGCCATCATCTTCCTGATTCTGACCCTGTCCGCGCGACTGAGAGATCTCCAAGCCGCCAATCCAATCACCCCCAGCACCCCCTCCAGCCAGATCCCTCCGTTCAAGAAGCCCAACTCCGCCACGCGGCGCAAGAAAGCCCCCGGACGACAACCCGGTCATGAGGGGGCGCATCGCGAGAAGCCCCCGCGCATCGACCGCACCCAAGAACACACCCTCGAGCGTTGTCCCGACTGCGGCGGACCGGTCGCTCCACCCTCCGAGAAACGCTCCCGTGTCATCGAGGACATCCCGGTTGTCCAACCCGAAACCGTCGAACACATCATCCCCCGTTGTTACTGCAAACACTGCCGCAAACTGGTCGAACCGATCATTCCCGACGCCATGCCCCAGGCTCAACTCGGACATCGCGTCGTGGCCCTCTCCGCCTGGCTCCACTACGGCCTCGGCAACTCCATCTCGCAAATCACCGAGGTCCTCAACTCCCATCTGCAATTCAAGATCAGCCCCGGCGGGTTGGTCCAAGCCTGGCATCGCCTGGCCGATGTCTTCATCCCTTGGTACAACCAAATCGCCGACAGCGCCTTCGAGGGCGCCGTCCTGCACGCCGATGAAACCGGGCACCGCGTCGCGGGCCAAACCCACTGGTTGTGGTGTTTCACCAACGGCGACGTGACCTATTATCAGATCGACCGCTCGCGCGGCGAGGAAGCCCTGCAGCGCTTCTTTTACGACTCCTTCCAGGGCACTCTGGTCACCGACTTCTGGGCCGCTTACAACCGTGTCACCTCCGCCAAACGCCAGATGTGCCTGGTCCATCTCCTGCGCGAACTCGAAACCGTCGACCACAAAAACCACTCCAACGTCTGGAGCGACTTCCGCACCCGACTCAAACGCCTCCTTCACGACGCCATCCGGCTCTCCAAGCGCGAGGACTGCGCCCCCGAGGAGTTCGCCTCCAAACGCAAACGCCTCGATGTGCGTCTCGATGAATTCATTCGCGACCCCGGCCGCGATCCCGACGTCAAACGCCTCACCAAGCGCCTGGCCAAATATCGCCACGCCCTCTTCACCTTCCTGGATCAGCCCGGCGTCGCCTTCGACAACAACCTCGCCGAACGCGAAATCCGACCCGCCGTGCTCATCCGCAAGAATTCCTTTCATAACATCAGCGCCGATGGCGCCACCACTCAAGCCATCCTCATGACTCTCTACCGCACCCTCAAGTTGCGCGGTCACGATCCCATCGAGACCCTCGTCTCCACCCTCCGACAATACCTCTCCGACAACTTCACCCTCCCGCCCCTCCCGACCGTCAACATCCCTTCAGACGGGTAAAGGGTTACGATTAATCAAATATGCACCCTTGACTTCCTCACCCCGGCCCTCTCCAGTAGAGGCAGAGAGAGGGACATGCCGGGTCTCGTACATCCACCCAATTTCCTTTTCGACTTCATCAAGGATACTCCTGCCCTCTTTGGCGAACTCCTCGACATCGAAGGGGAGGCAGTAGTTGGCGGCGATGAAGGTGGCGGCGGGGGAGAGATCGTTGAGCACCGCATGGCGCGGCCCCCACACAGGAGCGCGCAACCCGGCAGCCGCGCGCTCCTGTTCCACCGACTGCTTCAGATCGGGATCGGGGTGGGCGCACACCTGAGCCGCCACCCCGGTCATCCCCGATCCGCAGAAGCCATCCAGAATGATGTCGCCGGGATCGGTGTAATGGAGAATCGCCGGGACAATCGCCTTGTGCGGAACCTTGGTGTGGTAGGAGTGCGCCTTGTAAAGCGGATCGGTCTTCCCCTCGGAGACATCAATGGCCAAAGGATTGTGGGAGTAAGGCGCGGAGGAGTCGTCCTCTCTGTCTCGGCTCCACTCGCGAACCAGATCCGCGAGAAAGGGATTCGGGCACGCGGTGTAATACGGCGGATCAGACATCGCCAGGATGCCCTCATCCTCCCCGATGGGAAACCCCTCGATCTTCCGGAACTCCGGGTTCTTCAACTTCTCCCACAGGATGCCCAGAAAGTGCTCCCGCCGCGCGTTGTCGTCGGGGAACGCTTGGCCGAGGCAGGTGACGGGGCCGGGGGCCTTCGTTTCTGGTTGGATATCGAAAAGGTGTTTCATTGGCCTTGTTTCTCCACTTCAACATCCACCGACAAGTCGGAGAGTACGTCTCACGAATCCGTACAACTCATCCGGCGACAAAGGTTCCGAATTCGCATTTGAGTTCTGTTCGTGGTGATACTTCTTTGAGTAGTCGTTTATCGCCCCAATCTCAGAAAGATCAGCTTGGGCGTGCTGAAGACCGTCGTTGACGCCAGCGTTTCGTATCTTGACGATAAACTCGCCAAGCCATTCACTTGGTTGAAAGTGGCCGGGGAAGTGGGCACGGAGCAATCCTTCGATGAAAGGTCGGATGGCACGAGCCACCTCCAGTGGCGTGCCCTTGCGCTCACGATAGAAATCGAGGAGGGCAGAATAGTCTTTCATGTAGGTCGATTGAGTCTCGGCCTCAATATCCCATTCACCGATGGTTATGTTGTCTCCAGTCTGGAGTAGCTGAAGGACCTTGATCTCAGATTGAGAATAGCCTTCCCAAACGAGTCTCAGAAAATGCGGGTCATGGGAAAGTACTACCACTTGCTTGGCGACACCGGCAAATTGCCGGATCAGTTGTTGGGTGCAGGTACGCCGGAAACGATCCTGACTGGTGAATGGATCATCTAAGACTACGATCTTGTTTCTGATTTCGGGATCCTGCCTCAGCGAAGCGAGAAAGAACGCCAGCGCCAATGCGCTTCGGTCTCCCGAACTCAGCGTTGTCTTAAAGCAGGGCGTGCCGGGCTGCGTACGCGCATCGCCAAGGTCGACTGGATTGTTGTTGATTTGGATTTGATAGTGCGAACTTGGGGTACCGCCTGTGTACAGGTGCCTGGTGTTCATGATGCGGAAGCCAGTGCCGAACTGATCGAGGTATGTGTTGATGTCGCGTTCGTAGGTCTGAAGAATCTCTTCACAGTGCTGGTCGAGTTGCCGTTTGGCGTCAGCCTTTTTTTGGTCAAGGGCTGCCTTCGCTGCAAGCGCCTCTTGATATTCTTTGCATGCCTGAACGACCTCTGGCTCGAAACGCTTCTTATTCGCCTCCAAATCGGCAAGTTCTCTCTTCATCAGATTGATGTCCCCGCCCTGCTGGGCTGCGGATTTCTGCCCGTTGATGAGAGCGTTGCACGTGTCAACGGCGGCGTTGTAGGACTCAACCGATTCTTGTAGGGCCACCACCGCACCAAGCGCAGCCTGAAAGTCGGTGGTTGGTGAGATGATTTCCGTCGGGCTCTGTCCCTTCCTCTGTGCCAGTCCCAGTGCAAGGTCACGGAGTGTGGCGTATTTCGCGCGAAGCCCCTCAATCGGAATAGTGGGCAGGGTCATCTCTGTAAATTGCTTCCAGAACTCGACTAGCGCGAGGTTGTTAGAGAGGGTTTGCTGGGTGGAATTTAGGGTGGAATCCCCGATGGCGTTCGTAATCCTCTCGCTGAGTTGGGACACCTCCTGTTTCAACGCATTGTAGGCGGTGTTGAAGTGTGAACGGTAAGCGGCGATCAAGTCGTTGGCTGCTATGCCTTGTCCGCAGAACGGGCACTTGTCGTCCACAATATGACTTAACCCTTGGGATAGCCACGCCTCACCCTGGCCTCCCATTTGATGGTTAAGAACTTGTTGTCGGACGCGCGCTTCTGCATCAGCGGCAATGTCTTCCAGGTGTTTGGCAAGGGTAGCGCTGAAATCAGATGGAAACGTGGGAAGAGCAATCTTTGCGAGCAGACCTTTCGACTGTATTTCCGCCACCTTCTCCAGCGAACGCTGGCGATTGTCTATCTCTTTGTTCTTTTGCTGTATCTTGGTCTCGATGTCCTCGGCGGGTTGCCAGGTAAGATACCTGTCGAGGGTCGTTCCACTTGGAAGTGTTCTCGATACTGCTTCTTTCTTGGTCCTGATGTCCGTGTTGGCGTCGCGAATCTGTCCGTCCAGTCCCTCAATATGCCTGGCAAGTTGGACCCCTCTCGCGCCGACGATTACGCGGTAGAGATTCTTCTTGTGCTCGTGGTCAACATAATCCCCGGCATACACGTTGTCATGGATGAATACCGAGTCGAAAACGGCGATATCCGGATGGTTATTGGACCATGCGTTGTTCCCAAAGGTGAGGTTGCTACTGTCAAGCCGTATTTGGACAGATGCGGTATCGGTCGTGCCTAAGGTCTTGCGTTCGGAGATGAATTCGGGTTGACCGGACTGGAGCGATCGAAGGATTGCACAAAGGGTCGTCTTTCCATGCCCGTTTTCGGCAAATAGCAGGGTCAATTTTTTGAAAGTTACGTCTCCGCGCGGATTGCAATTACGGAAGCGTCCGATGTTCTTGATGCTGATGAATTTCTCAATCATCTCCCGACCTCGATTCAAGAGAATCCTCTGTCACTTGACGCTTTACCCTGCCAAGTTTTCAGTGTTCCTTGTCCTTCGGCGGATTCGGG
>CAYZUX010000205.1:0-10828 GCA_964481775.1 uncultured bacterium
TTTGAAAGAAGATACTGGTTGTGTATATCTGTGTTATGGCCCTGTCGTGGGGCTTGCCACGAAATCCTTAAATAATTGCGACGTTTGGTTAAAGTCATTGACTGCTTATGCGGGTTTGGGGAACAGAGTTCGCCCACTTGGAGACATCAATGGAGATGGAATAAACGATTTTATCGTCTCTTTTAATGATAATATTAGTATTCTTGGTGATCGGTGCAGGCTTTACCTTGGACGATCTTCCAATGGTTGGCAGACATCTTCCGCTCAATCAGCGGTTTTCTATAGCGAGAACACTGGTGATTTTGCTACACATCCTCAATACATTGGAGATTTTAATGGTGACAGTTGGGATGATTTTGCGATTGCAGCCCCACAGTATGACACAGGTGCAGGTAAAGTCTATCTTTTCTTTGGTAAATCGAATGGATGGACAGGGAATATGATTGTCGATGATTTTGCAGATTGTTCCTTTATGGGAGGTGCAAACGATTCACTGGGTGACCAAATCGCAGCTGCGGGTGATTTGGACGGAGATGGGTACGACGATATACTAGTTTCTGGTAGCACTAAGGTTTTTGTTATATGTGGAAAGGGAAGAGATTTTTGTGAAAATGCCAATATTAACGAAGTAGCGGATTACTCAATATCTGGATTCGGTAATGGAGTACTAGCGGGTCTTGGAGATGTGAATAATGATGGATACCCTGATATTGCCATTTCCAATCAGGCAGCAAGTTCATATAGGGGTGTGACATACGTATTCTTTGGTGGAAGAGATTAACTCGATGGCGATTTTGGGGAAGTACTCAACTCGGGGTTCGCTCACCTTTAATTATTCTGAACAAGCCGATATCAGTATTGAGGAAAAACCGCAAGGGCCGCCCCGAAGGACGGCCCGCACCCTTCACCGAAGATCCGGGGGTAGTATGCAAAATAGAATAAAGAAGATCAGTGAATAGTCAATGATGAAACTCGCATCATTTCTCGTGGGGTTCGACGGACAGCAGGGTAATCACATCATTCTCCAGTCGGAAGAACAGGCGATGGGTGCGGGTGACGCGGGCCTGCCACATCTCGCCTTGCCCTTTGCGCTTGTGCGTGTGCAGGGAGGGGTGGCGAGGGTCGAGCCGCAGCTGCTGGACGGCAGCGTCGGTCTGGCGCTGCAGCTCAGGCGTGAGCTTACGGTAGTACCGGTCGTAGGGGGCCGAGAAGACGATCTCGTACATACGGCTGGTGGGCTAGCGTTTGAGCGCGTCGAGGTGACGCTGCACCTCTTCGGCGGTCTTGTACGGTCCCGACACGTGCCCGGCCTCGACTGCCTTGATCGCCTCGCGTAACCGGGCTTGGGTCCTGGGTCCTATCGGCTCATCGGTAACTGGAAAGTCCTCCTCGGCACTCCTACGCTTGATGACTGCCTGATCGTGCTGGAAGGCGAACTCGATGTAGTCACCAGGCTGGACGCCGAGCTTGGCGCGTACGCTTTTGGGAATGACCACCTCGTGATTGGGGCCGACTCGGACCATGGTCATGGAAGTTTCCTCCTCGCAAGTGGGGGGGTATGAGCCAAACTGATTACTAAAGTGACCTCACACTTTTCTCTTCTCAGCATATCAGGTTGTAAGAACAGTCGTCAAAGGGGAGAAAAGGCAAGTGAATCCATCTCACCGGAGTAGCGATTTAAATCGCATGGTTACCCAAGGCGAATAAATTCGCCACTCCGTTGAATGAATTCGCTACTCCCTCGTGGAATTAGAACCTCGCCCGATTCACCTTCCCCGCATTGACCTTCAGCGGTTCCGAAAGGATCGAGGCCAATCCAACCTGGGCGATGTAAGCGCCCGGTTTGACTCCAAAGAAATAGAAATGACCATTAGCGTCGGTCTTGCTCCGCGCCAGTTCCCGTTTTTTGGAATCCAGCAACAGCACGGGATAACCGCTGCGTCCACGTGGATCGGTGCCTGCCACAATGCCCTCCGTGGGATGACTCAACCAGGGTGCTGTGGGTGCCGGTACTGTTCCCTGGAAGATTTTCCCTGACACCTCGCGCATCAAGGGCGCTTGCGCACGCGAAGAGGATTCGAGCTGGTTGTAACTGAATAGCGCAACCCCATCCGCCTTCATCCGGCGTGCCACCGCTGCCTGACGGTTGGTGGCATCGAGCGGATTCATCCAGGCCCCCAATCCCATGATCAGGTGACGCTCCGTGTTGGTCGCACGCGCCAGGGCCGCCCAGTCCGCAAAATCCTGCGCCTGGATGGTGTTGTTGGCACGCTTGTAGTTCATCGGCACACTGATGTCGATATAGCCATTGCGAACCCAACCCACCCAGTCCTGGAGCGCCTCCTGGTAGGCCCGTGTCTTGGTGAAATCCTTATTGGGCACTCCCCCCCAGGTGATCGTGGCCGCGCTGAGCTTGAGTGTGGGGCGTATTGCATGGACTTCCGCAGAGATGCGTTTCACCAGGCTGGTAACCTGTTCCCGCCGCCAGGCGGACCACTGTTCATCTTTCGGCGCGGGAACATCCTTCCGTCCTGTCTCACGCTGAAAACGCTCCAGCGCCACCGGGTTGTAACCCCACTCAGCCCCCGGATAGCGGATATAATCCAGATGCAACCCATCCACGGGATAGAGACGGACCACCTCTTTACAGACATCGACCAGGAAGTCCTGGACCTCGGGATGCCCGGGATCGAGGAAGTGGTTGTTCTCCTCATCCTGGCGCGAACCGGTGGCGGTCTTGGAAAGCCACTCCGGGTGAGAGTGGACCACATGACGCGGTTTCCCGGCATCCACTGGAAAAGGCTTGTTCTTCCAGGCACGCAAAGCCACTACCCAGGCATGGACCTCCAATGGACGGACCTTGGGGCTGGTGGATTTCGCGAAGTGCATCACGGTTCCCAGGGGATCGTAATCCGGTGCCAGACCCTGACCGCGTGGAAGGAGCACACTGTAGTGGTAGGCATCCATGGTCTTGCAGACCTCCACAAACAGCGTGTTGAAGTTGTGTTGACGCGCCCGCTCGACCGTCAGCTTGGCGGAAGCCGCATCCAGGATGCCCGGATTCCAGGTATCCACCCACAGGGCACGGTACTCCGCTCCGGTGACCGGCAGGGATACACTGAAAAACACTAACAAGGCAAGAATGACATTGCCCTTCATCATGAATCTCTCCCCCTCGTGAACATCCCCTTCAGAATACTTGTGAGGTATTCTGTCCCATCCCCATGTTTCAAGCCTACTTCGATGATAACCGGTAATCGCTCCTTCGTCCAGACTGAAATGTGTTCTTCCAGGCGGATCGCATCTTTGGCGGTAGTGACCACTCTCGCACCCAGCTGATCGGCCAAATCCTGCACTCTCTGTACATCTTCTTGAGTATAGGGGTGATGATCCCGGAATATCGCATGTCCCGCTGGAGTGAGTCCCAGGGATTGGATCGTTCTCTCAAACGCCTGTGGAGAGGCGATCCCGGAGAGGAGATAGACGGAAGAACGAGGTGGTAAAGAATCAATCGGATGTATCTCCCGCTCTCCCAGTAATCTCCATCCAATCACGCCCAACTCCAGGTCAAATCCATTGGGCAAGTCACTTGTTGCTTCGCTGGTCCTCGCACTTCGAAAGACCCTTCCCACTGCCTGGGCACGCCCAAGCGCACTGACCGGTTCCCTGAGCGGCCCATGTGGCAACAAATGTCCATTCCCGAACCCACGCTCCCCATCGATCAGGACGATATCGACATCCCGTTTGAGCTCGATGTGTTGGAAGCCATCATCCAGGATGAACAAATCGATCTGGCTCTCCTGTTGAAGCGCCAGAGTTCCCGCCGCCCAACGGTCCCTTCCCGCATAGACCGAACCAACGGTGAGCGAACGCGCCAGAAGCACCGGTTCATCGCCGAACTCGCGCCATGAGGAAGTTTCAGATTCGACTTTGCGTGGAACACTCCCCTGAGAGCCATATCCCCGTGTCAGGATACAGGGGATCTTGTCCATCTCCAGGCATTTCTCAGCCAGCCAGCGTGTGACCGGGGTCTTGCCGGTTCCTCCAACCGTGAGATTCCCGACCGACAGCACCGAACGGGGGAGGCTTTTGGCCCGTGCCCGCTTGCCAGCTTGGTCCGCTTTCAAGCCCACCGCATAGCAAATCGAGGCCAGCGCGAGCCCTGGCTCAAGCAGCCGTGTCCATCCAGGTGCCTCCCGGTACCAGATGCGTTCAAGCAGCGAGGACATGGTTGTATCTTAGTGCAGATCCTGGTTTGGCCTAGCGGAAAGGCACTAAACCTTTTGGTCTGATGCTTCGTCCTTATAGGCAGTAGTGGAAAGTGAACACGGCGATGGAGATCTACGGCATAGAGGAACACCTCATCGCGAGGGCTTCCGCCGGTGACCTCAGGGCCTATGCGGCCCTGGTGAAGAGGTATGAGGAACGCATGTACTACACCGCCTACCGGATCCTGCATCAGCGTCAGGACGCCGAGGATTGCCTCCAGGAAACCTTCCTTCGAGCCTGGGATCATCTCCAGGATCTCAAGGATCTGCGCGCCTTCCGCAGCTGGCTCTACCGGGTGGTGACTAACCTGGCCCTGGATGTCCTGCGTAAGCGGGAAAGGCAGAGCCAGGCGTTGGAATCTTTCCGTGCCGAGGTGATCCGTATCGGTCCTACCGAGAATCTCGACACACCCCGTGAGGTATTGCGCAAGGCCCGTGAGGCGGAACGTATCGAACGCGCCATCGAGGATCTCGCCCCCAAACAGAAGATCGTCTTCGTGTTACGTCACTTCCAGGGACTGAGCCTGCATGAGGTGGCCGACATCCTGGAGTGTCCCATCGGGACCGTGAAGGCGACCCTTCATGCCGCGCTGGGCAAGCTTCAGAAGAACCTGCTGGGGAAGACAAGATCTGAACTGAAGGAGGGGCAGCTGCCATGAGAGAGGATTGCCGGACCATCAGTCAGCAGCTGCTCGAATATGTCTACCAGGAGCTGGATGAATCCTGGCGGCTGCGGGTGGAACATCACCTGGACCATTGCCCACGATGCCGCGCGGACCTGGAAAACCTGCATTCCACCCTGGTGATGATCGATGAGGCCACGCTGGAGCCCGAGGAACAGCTCTCCGAGCACTTCTCGAATATCGTACTGGCCTTGCTGCAAAGACGAATCGCGGACCGTTCCTGGCCCTTCGCCCGGACCGCCACAGCCGCAGCGATGCTGATGGTCTTCTTTCTCCACTATGGAGTGGAACCGCCACGGCATTTCAATCCCCCGCCGCAACCCTCGCGCGCGGTGGTGGAGCTTAAGGAACTGGCCAAGTCGATGGATGACCCGCTGATCGAGGAGCTCGCACAACGGACTGGAGAGTTACAACGCGGGGTTTTGCGAATCCCGCTGAGAGGATAAATCGATGAAAATCAGAAACCTTCAATATTCGTCATTCCCGCGAAGGCGGGAATCCACTGACAAAGAACCCCCGCATAGTGGCTCCCCCGGCTTCACCATGATCGAGTTGACCACGGTGGGAATCATCATCCTCGTCTTGATTGGCATCGCGCTCCCAAATTTTCTGGAGGCTCAGATCCGCGCACGGGTCACGGCTGCGCAGAGTGATGCCACGCTGCTGAGCCAGTGCCTGGAGGAGTACTACATCGCGAATCGGACCTACCCACCCAATGTTGTGGAGAAGCTGCCCGATGGAGGTTTGGCGGGGGATGGAAACCCTGATCTGAGGGGTTGCTCCCTGATTCTGCTCACCACACCGGTTGTCTATGTCTCTGATCTGCCCATGGACCTGTTCCATCCAGAGAACGAGCCTAGCAAGGCCTTTGATTACGTCAATTTCGTGGACTGGACTGGCAGTCCCATTTCACGGGAGACCTTGGGCGGAAAGGGGAGCGCGGCTTACCTGGTAGGGAGTGTGGGGCCAGATAATCAGCCCAATACGGTGTGCGCAAAGAGACCCCCCACTTCGCTGATTTACAATCCGACCAACGGTACCAAGTCACCGGGAGATCTACTCGTGTTTGGGCCATGATGGATGAAGAGAGCCACTGAGAAGCCATCCAAGGAGAATGTAAAATGCGTACTAAAGTCTTTACTGATGATCTTGTTCTCTTCACCCAGCACCTGGCTTCCGCGGTACGAGCCGGAGCGCCCCTCCATCAGACCGTCGAGGTTCTTGCTGGAGAAGTGTCTGGAAAGGGCTTCCGCCAAATCCTGACCAGTGTAGCCCAGGAACTCCGCTCCGGTTCCACACTCGCTGAATCTCTGGGGAAGTTTCCCGAAGTGTTCCCTGACTACTACCTGCGGGTTCTCAGGACTGGTGAGGAGGCAGGCACCCTGCAGGAGACTCTCCTCGAATTGGGTAACCTCCTCCAGAAGAACCATGTGATTGGCCATAAACTCCGCAAGGTCTTCGCCTACCCGGTGGCGATCCTGGCATTCCTCGCCATCGCTATGATTTTTTACGCAACTTATCTTCTTCCGATGATAGCAGGCATTTATGTGGAGTTGGGGATAGCACTTCCCGAACCTGTCCAATTCATCGTGAATTTCCAGTTCCGTCTGTTCGCCTTTGCGATCCTGGGGTTCATCGTTTTCTTCTTTATGGCGCGGCGCTTCGCACGGGTAGGCTGGTGTGGCCTGGTTTTCGATTCCTTCGATCTGAACTTCCCCTTTCTGGGCGCGATGACACGGAATGCCATAGCCTCAAGAATTACACGTGCCCTGGCCTCCATGCTCCGTGTCGGTGTTCCCCTTCCTGATGCGATGTCGTTGTGCGGCAAGATGCTGGAAAACAGGAAGGCTCAGCAAAGTATCGAAGCGGTGCGTGAACAGGTAGTGCGTGGTGAAACGCTATCAACCGCCATGCTCTCCGAGTCGCTTTTTCCTCCTACCCTCGTTTGGCTTTTATCGGCCGCCGAGGTGAAGGGTGATTTTGTGGGTACCCTTGAGCAGCTCTCGGATTTCTACTCGGCCAAGGTGGACCAGACCTCGATGTGGATTGTGGAGATCCTCGAACCCCTGATGATCCTGGTGGTCGGCGGTATCATGGTCATCCTTGCCACCGCCCTCTACACACCGGTTTTCAGTTTAGTGAACGTCATCGGGAGCTGAAGTCGCTATTGAAAGACAGATTCAACCATGTCACGCATTGAAGCAGACACTTATCTCGATCAGATCTTCCATGAAGCCCTCAACCGGCGGGCGAGTGATATCCATTTCGAGCCGCATGGAGATGGGTGCCATGTGCTGCTGCGTGTCGATGGCCTGCTGCAACCGCATGAAGTGTTTACACTTGAGAATCTTCCCCGCGTGGTCTCCCGCCTTAAGGTGGTGGCCGGACTGCCAGTCTATGAAAAGGACCAACCCCTTGAGGGACATCTCGAGTTGCAGAATGGCGAACTCCCGGTTCAGGCCAGGATCTCAGTAATCCCCACCATCCATGGTGAAAAAGCTGTGGTCCGTATCTTCCGGCGCGATGAATGCGCACTTGACCTACCCGCGCTTGGATTGCCCGGGGTGATACTTGAGGATCTTCAGCGCTATGTCCGGGAACACCAGGGGGTGCTGCTGTTCACCGGTCCGAGTGGAAGCGGAAAAACGACCACAATCTATGCCCTGGTGGAGGAAATCCACCGGCAGTCCGGTGGTGAAACCAATATTGTGACCTTGGAGGATCCGGTCGAACGCGATCTCGGTTTCGCGGCGCAGACTCCTCTCTCTCGCTGCCGGAACATGACCTTCGCCGATGCCTTCAGAAGGCTGCTACGCCAAGACCCCGAGGTCATCATGGTCGGCGAAATCCGCGATCCAGAGACTGCCCAGATCGCCATCCGGGCCGGAATGACCGGCCACCTGGTGATCAGCACTATCCACAGCCGGGACACCTGTGAAGTCTTTCCACGCCTTCTGGAGATGGGAGTCGAGGCATACCTGGCCGCTTCAGCTGTGGCTGGCGTGGTCGCCCAAAGGTTGGTCAGGAAGCTTTGTGATGAATGCAAAACCGAGGTACAGCCCCCGGAGAGAGTCCGTACCCAACTCGGTCTTGGCCCGGAGGAGATCCTTTATGGCCCAGTGGGTTGCGCTTCCTGTAAGGACACAGGTTACCTGGGCCGCACCGCGATTGCAGAGAGCCTGAGTTCGAGCGATGAACTCCGTGAGATGATCATGTCCCGGCGTGAATTGCAGTCGCTCCGCAAGTCCGCGAAGAAACTCCTCACCATCTCTCTGACCCAATCCGCCTCGGAACTGGTACGCCGGGGAGTCACCTCCCCCGGGGAAGTCTTCCGCGTCTTGCCCCACCTGGAGAATAGCGATGAGTGAAAGATACCCCTCAGGCCCCGACCGGCCAAACATAGAAACAACCATCAGGTACAAGAAAACAAAGAGCTTCTTCCCTGAAACTCCCTTACAAAAAAGCATGGCTCTCGGGCTGTTTACCTTCCTCCTGCTGATGGCTTTTGGCCTTGGTTACCTGGTGGCCATGAATAAGATCTCACCATGGTTCATCATCCACTTGAGTCCGCCCCGTTCTTCCACTTGGAGTTATTTTGATGATGAATTTATCTTCCCGGTCCTGGGTCTTGCAATTGGCATCTTCCTGCTGAAGTTTTGTTACAACATTTTTTACCGTATTCCCATTCGAAGTGTGTCTCTCCTGCAGGGACTGGGAATCACACTTCTTGCGGGTTGTGTTTTCCTGGCCGATGAGCAGACGAATATGATGGTGGTTGCGGCATTTTGTTGTCTCTTCATTGCCTATGCATTAACAGGGCCTCCCCTGGCGGTGACCATCTTCATATTGATCTTTTACGCGATAGGGTTGTTTTTGACTGCAGGGGCTTCCATGGGCATGTCAATCGGCCTCCTGGCGATTGGTCTTTCCATGTATCCACGTGGCATTTCTATCAATCGGCTGATTCGTCCCAAACGGGGGGTAATCTGAAATGCGGACGCAAACACAACGGCCCTCTCGCGGTTTCACTCTGATTGAACTACTCATTGTTATTGCGATCACCTTGATCCTGTTGACCAGCGTGACAGTCACCGCGCGCTTGTCGCTTCGATCCACCCGGTTAGCGAGGGAAAATGACCGCGCGAGTGCCATTCTCTCGGATCAACTGGCACTGCTGCGTAGCCAGGGTCTTCCTTCAGAGTTGAAAGCATTCTCTATCGAGCCTCCGCAAGAAGCTGGGCCGCCGGGGCTTGGTGCGGCAACCGGGGAGATCTCCTTCTCTCAACACACATCTCCTAACCTGGTTGTCGTGATGGCTGAACTCCATTGGAGATCGATGGTGGGACACCGGGATCTGACCCTCACCACCCTGATGCGGAAAACTCCGGAGGGTATAAAATGAACCGGCCAAGATCCTCTGGCTTCACACTGATCGAACTGTTCATCGTCATGGCAATGGCGGGCGTCATGATCCCAGCGCTCGTGAGCGTCTTCATCCTGCCACTGCGTCTCCATGCCAACCTCGCCGCCCTTACCAGAACTACTCTGTCTCTCTCCAAGGCGCAACAGCATCTTTCCGAGGATGTCCGTTGCGCCGATGAAATCTCCCTTGAAACATTGCCGGAGGGAGGCCAGCGTCTTTTCATTAAGACTCCTTCTGAAACAGTGCGTTATGAGATCGGATCCGAGGGCTTCCTGGTCCGGACAGTCGAGGGCGTTATCCCTCTCACATTCCCATTCAAAAACACGCGCGCTGAATTTGTTCTTGACACCACCCGGAGATATAAAGTCCTTCAATCTCATTTTACTGTTGTTCATGACATGCTCAGAACAAGAGTGGAACAGATGGTGGAAAGGACTTATTGCTCCCACCTGGAGTCTCAGCCGTGAACATGGATAATCCCGTATGCCGTAGGGTGGGGCTTGCCCCACCGGAGAGGTATAGATGGGTGTTGATCATCCGATTGATTTCCTCGGTGGAGCAACCCCCACCCTGGGGTTTGGACATTGGTGGGGCAAGCCCCACCCTACCAACTGGAGAACCAGCATGACCCAATCCAACATCCTGCGAAAAAAGCATTCCCAAGGCGGTTGGACTCTTCTTCACATACTGACATTGTTTACAGTCATCATCATCCTTGGCGCGGTCCAAGCCCGCATGGTGATCACCGCTAGCCGTCTCTCCACCCAAACCCTGTGGGGACGTTCCGCCGAGGCATTGGCCGATGGAGCTCTGGAGGCCACGCTGGCACATCTCGAAGCCGGCGGGCAAACGGGGCATCTCGAGTATCCCCTCGAAACCGGCCGCGTGGTGGCGGACATCACTCTCGCTGCCGCCAGTGGCGAGTACACCGTGGCCTTCGCCGGTATTGCTGCAAGCGAGGAAAAGACACACGCCGAACGGCATTATCAGGGAATCGCGAGCAAGAGAGAGAATGGAAGCTGGGGCATCCATGGGGTGAAGAGGGTGCCGTAATGGGTTTGGGCTTCAACCTTCAGGTTGCACAGACACGCTGAAGCGTGAACTCCGAACGGGGTGCCCCAACCACTCCTCGATCCGTTCATCCCCCGCAATGACATCCGCGATGGCGGCATGGGTGGTGGCATCCGGGTGATAATCATTGGCAAAAAAGCCTCTCCCCGCTTGGGTGGCATCCACATGCCAGACCCCCTTGGCAAGAAGGACCTCCACCAGGTAATCGGGGACAGGGGGTTCACCCTCCTCGGTTGGCAAGGTGATGAACACAAAGGGAACATTCCTGGAAGCGCAGAGAGAAGCCATCTCCGCAACCATTTGCTGAGTCAGTGCCACTTCCTTTACGATAGTTTCAGCGGTCTCCTCAGGTGCCTCCCCCGGCCCGATGACTCCTTCATAGA
>CAYZUX010000206.1:0-10768 GCA_964481775.1 uncultured bacterium
TCACCGGTATGGAGTGGAGGGGCAGATGATGGTCAGCGAAGGACAAACGCGAGACCGGATTCAGCTCACCACATCATTCATTGGAATCCAGAAGGAAGGGGACCAGGTTCGTCACCGCTTCGATGCGGTTGAGGTGGAATGGGGGAAACCCTCACCAGAGAATCCCCAAGTGTACGAGATACCTGCCCTCGGACTTAAGGCGATCGTGACCGGGTTTTTCCCTGACAGCGAATGGAAGGAGATCTGGAAAGATGGCGGCCCCATGGAGAACCCGGCCATTCATTTCGCCATCGACAACACCACGATGGGTCGCATGGCGGAGGGATGGCTGGCACCCAAGATTCCCTCCAACCGGAGTATGAACCTCGGTCCAGCCACCATCCTGGCCAAATGGGTTCCCAACGAAGCCGCACTCCGGGCAGAACTGGCGGCTACCCCTCAAAGTTCCACAGCGGAGCTTGGTATTCTTGAGATCAAATTGAAGGGGAGTAGCGCCACCCAACGAATCGATGTGGCAAAGGCAAAAATGACCCCGGTCCCTATCGAAGGAACCCGTTATTCCATCCAAGTCACGGACCAGATGGAATCGGGGGTGATCAATGACTCCGGAGTCCTTGCCAATGATCCGACACAACCTCCTAATCCTGTGGTCATCTATGATGTTTACCAGGGTGATGCGCGGATCCTGACACGGCAGATCGAATATGCCCTTTTCCCTGATTTCGACATGATGCACAACCAGGAAGTCGAATCTCCATTCGAGGCCACATACAGGCATGAGGGAAGTGGACCAGCTTCCGGAGCCGAGTTTGTGCTTCTGCTCGGACCTGAAAAGAATCTCACCTGGAAAGTGACCACCAGTACCGGCCAGGTGACCAGCGGTCCCATCACGTTGGGACAACCGGTTCCCATGCCGATGATGACAGCGGGGATGAATTTACTCATCGATGAATACCTTTCTCACGCCTGGCGGGAGGAGCAATTGGTCGAACGCCCCATCAAGAAGGGGGAATTCGGTTCGCGGGCAGCCCGGATGGAACTGGTCAGCAGCACAGGAGAGAAACAGCAGGTCTGGGCGCAGATGTTCGAGGACAATGAAGTCACCCTGGATGGTCAGAAATACCATATTGTCTATCAGAATGACGAACTCCCACTGGGATTTTCCATCCAACTCAAGGATTTCCGTCTCCTCCACTACCCCGGCGGCGAAATCCGTCCAATGAGCTACGAGAGCGATGTGAAAGTGACCAGTCTGTCTGGCAATGAATCCCTGATTCGGGACAACATCACGATCATGATGAATGAGCCCCTGGATCATGGCGGTTACCGGATATTCCAATCGAGCTATATCGATCAGCCTCCGGGCGATCCAAGGATCTCCATCTTCTCGATCGCTTATGATCCTGGAATTACCATTATTTATGCCGGTTCCATCATCCTTTGTCTGGGGATAGCCATCATGTTCTATGGAAAGCCATACCTGAGGAAGCTGGAGCAGCAATGGCAAGCTAAGAAAGTCGAGGTTCCCGCAACATGACCGCCCGTCAGCTGGAAGTCCGTTTCCCGCTACTCCTTGTACTGCTGGTAGCCATCAGTATCACTTGGACACCCATTTATGCCAAACCCGTCCCAAGCCCATTTGATTATTCAATCCTTGAGAAAACAGCCATCCTGAATGATGCCCGGACCAAGCCTCTGGATACCTTTGCACGTGAGACGATGCGCCTGGTCACCAGCCGGGAATACTGGTCGGAATCGAAGGCGCCTCATCCTTTCCTGGCACGTGATCCGATGACCAATCTGCTTTCGATGCTTTTTGAGCCGGACAAGTGGAAAGAGATCCCATGTATTTTCCTGGTCAGCGCGGATGTCAAAAAGGTCCTGGGTGTCGATCCTCTTTCGCAATGGATCAGTTACAACCAGTTACGTTCCAATAGCGGGCTGAAAGAAGCCTTTAACGAGGTCATCCGCAAGCAGCAAGCGGATGAGAATCCAACCCCGCTGGACCGGCACATCGGTGACCTGCATGGAGTACTCAATCGGCTGGATGGCATCTTCTTCGGCACCGATATCAAGGTTGTCCCGGTACAAATATCCAATGACATTAAATGGATCTCCCTCGAGGAAATGGCGGGTATGCAGGACTCAGAGCCACTCCGCGCGAGTCTGGCGGGCATGCTGGCTGGATTCACAACGAGTGATACGGGCAAATTCGCTACCAGTGCCCGGGAGCTGGCCACCCAGCTGCGGACACGTGGGGGCAGCCATTATCCCACCGACAAGGTACTCGGTTATGAGATCACCTACAACAAGAGCAAACCGTTCCGCAAAGCCTGGATCTTCCTGCTGCTGGGAGCGATCCTGTATGCCATTTCCATGGGGGTCGCCTCGCGCCTGACCTATTTGGCGGCCTGGGGATTCACAGTGACTGGTTTTATACTCAGCTCCTATGGATTGATGCTGCGTGTGCTGGTGGCTGGAAGACCGCCGGTATCCAACATGTACGAGTCGGTGGTCTACATGGGCTGGGGGGTGCTTCTTTTCGCGGGGATCTTTGAACTGATTTATCGCCAAAGGATCTTTGGCCTGTGTGGAGCCGCCATGGGAGTAGTGGTGCTGACACTAGCCGATATGCTGCCCTTCGATCCGGCCATCAGCCCACTGGTTCCTGTTCTCCGTTCCAATTACTGGTTACTGATCCATGTGATGACCATTGTCATTTCCTACAGCGCGTTTGCGCTGGCTATGGCAATCGCTCATCTTTCACTATCTCTTTACCTCTTCACTCCCCAGAAGAAGGAACTCATCCGGATCACAAACAATTTCGTATACCGGGCGATCCAGGTGGGAGTCCTCCTGCTGACTGCAGGTACGATCCTTGGTGGTGTCTGGGCCAATGAATCCTGGGGCCGTTTCTGGGGTTGGGATCCGAAAGAGACATGGGCTTTCATCTCGATTGTCGGTTATCTGGCCCTCCTTCATGCCCGTTACAGTGGCCTGGTCGGTCCCTTCGGAGTTTCGGTGGGAGCGGTGGTTGGATTCCAATTGATCCTGATGACCTGGTATGGAGTCAACTTCATTCTGGCTGCCGGACTGCACAGTTATGGTTTTGGAACAGGAGGCCAAGGATATGTTGTCGCTTATCTTGCAGCCGAGATTCTGTTCCTGGTGATGGTGGCGGTCCGCTACAAGTTTTTTGGAACAGGACTCAAACAGGTACTTCATGAAGAAGCGGTCAGGGGTAAAATATCACATAGTTCTGGAAATACCCCAGAGCCGACCACTACTTGACGGGAAGGTTCCTTCACCATGGGCGGAGTGAAGGGAGAAACTTATGGACAGATTCCCACCACTCACTCAGTGGCGGTGACAGGCTATGTCTACCAACAGGGGAAGTTCCTGGTCCTCAAACGTGCCCGGCCTCCTTTTATCTGGGCTCCTCCGGGGGGAAGGCTGATACCACATGAGGATCCCAAGTTCGGAGTGGTCCGCGAAGTCCATGAGGAAACCGGTCTGAATGTGGAGGTCCTCAGCCTGGTGGATTATTGGTTTGGCGAACTGGAAACCCATGGAAAACTGCTTTCACTCGATTTTCTGACCCTTTCCCACTCCCAGGATGTGATATTGTCTGACGAGCATAGTGATTTCGCATGGGCAACCCTGGAAGATCTTGCTAAAGGTTATCCGCCTTTGGGTGACTCTCCAACCAGTTACAAACTCTCGGACTTCCAGAAAGCAGCCAATGAATGCCGCCGTTTGATGTATTTCATGCCCGCCTCCTGATGGATATGGAATCGATATGGTTTATCTCATGGTGATATTGGGGCGAATGCTGGAAGAGTTGCGTTTTCGGGCCAATTTCACCCCCTTCAGAATAATTGAATAGCGGCACGAAGTCTGCGTCTAACCTCTGCATAAGGTGCCTGAAAGGGCAGATTCAAGATCATTCGAGACAAAGCCAGACCACCCGAAGCCGGGTTCGGCGGGATCTCAGAAGAACGAAAAAGGGAGGAAAGAATCATGAAGAGCGCAACATGGAAGTACTTGTCGTTAACCACGGTTCTGGTGGTGGCATTTGCTCTGGCCATGGCGGTTCCGACCGCCGCACAAGCGGGTAAATGGGGCTTCAGCGTTGGCCCAGGTTACGTCGGAGTGGGTTATGGCGGCCATCATCATGGTCATCATCATGGGGGTTTCTATGGTGGTTATTATCGTCCCCCAATCTATGGACCGGTGTATGGCGGATATTATGCCCCCGGCCCGTACTACCCGGCTTATGTTGGTCCGGTCTATGGCGGTTGCTATGGCCCAGCCTGGGGTTTCACTTACTGGGACTGAGCCAGCAGGCTCATTCAGGAAAAGGATGAAAACAAGCCCCCGGAGAACACACACCTCTCCGGGGGTTTCTTTTTAATTTCGGAGGAAGTGAGGCCTATTCGTGAGGACTTCCCTCTTCACCGGTACTTCCCGGTAGAGGTGGGACAAAATCGCCTCGAATCGGTACTGTAGGATCAGGCACCCGCACACGAAGGTCATCTCCCGGCGAGGCGATAAACACACGCCAGCGGGTACGCTCCCCAGAGGCAAGGCGCGAGATTGTATGGATCCCACCCTGAACTTTGATGGTGGAAGAGACAATCTCATAACGATCATCCAGCTTGAGCCGAAGGCCTTCTGTATAACCCTCCAAGGTCACCTCAGCCAGCCCTCGCTGCGACAAATTCGCCCAGACCGGGATACGTGCTCCCCAGATGGAGATGAAAGCTGTGAACCAGAGAACCGAACAAGCTGCTTTCCAACGGCTGGAGACCACATACCTGGCGCCGAGGTATGCCACCGGCAAGCTGGGAAGCAGAAACAGATCCCAGTCCATCTCTCCCGCATCCGGATGCAGGAAGAACCAAAGCCCCAGGGAGCAAACAGCAAGACACATCACCTGGATAGTGACGCGATCCATCCCGGAACAACGAATCCAGGCTACCGCTGCGATCAAAGAAAAATGTGTCCCGATCCAGAGGAATTCAGCCTTGATTTTGAGGTGTTTGAGGGAGAGCAAGGGGGCATATTCTTTGGGGACAGAGGTGTCCAAAAACTGTGGGAGTGTTTCAAAACCCGGGCCATGACCGATGTGCAGAATATCAGTGAAAACGTACAGCCCCGCCAACAAAGACAATCCCAAAACCCATAACCTCCATTCCTGATGGATCCGTTGACGATTGATGAGGAATCCGGCTAAAAGCGCGGGAAACAGGGCGATCGCCATGGTGTGGCACCAGGCCATACCCGTAAATGCCAGCATGAGGGAGCCACTCTCCCATTCACACGCTTCTGTTTTGTGGATGGCCAGAATCCATATCGCCAGGAGGAGAGTCGGAAGGGCATAGACCTCGACATGCCCATGGAACAGGAGCAGGTATCCTGATGAGAGCAGGAGGGCCAAAGTCAGCCGTGGGTTGGGGAGTCTTTGACATAGCCTTTTCAGAACTACCACCCCTACGGCACCAAAGAAGCAGGAAGTGAGTGAGATGCACCAGGGGGTGGGCCATCCGAGAACTGGCTTCACCATCTGGTTGAAGAGTTGCATAGCGGCCACTGCCAATGGTTCACGCTTACGGAACCAGATTCCCTGCTCTATCTGACGATCGAGGTATTCCGAATCGCCCCCGTAAAAACCATAAGGACGCCAGAACCAGAACCAGGAAAAGGCCAGGAGAAACACGAGCAAATCCACAAGGTACCGTCTATTTTTCATGGCATTTCCCAACCGTCGAGCGATTCTCAATCGAATGGTGGTTCATGGGAAGGAATGTGGGGCCGTGACTCTCTCGCCATCCCGGTGATAATGCTTGTGAACTGTTGAGTGTGCAACCAATGATGTGGAAAACCCATGTGAAGGCATTCAGGCAGGATCTTCCAAGGTGGATGGCTTATACAATGGTTCTCCATGCAATGTTTGTATTCCTCCTGGCATATTTCTCAGCGCCCGGGTATCCAGCCATCACCTGGATGGCGGCGTTTGATCTATCCGAGTTTGCCAGCTGGAAAGGTTTTCTATTGTTTATCCGGGAGTTGAAAACAGGTATTCCACCACTCCAATCGATCTGCGAGTTGGTGGTGTTCAACCTGACAGGCAGTTTCTATTTCTTTTCTCACATTCTCTACCGTTTTGGGCTGGTGTTTGTTTACCTGGCCGCACTCTATTGGAGGCCAAGATCACCGGGTTCATTCCTGGTTGCGTTGGTTACGGGAACTGTCTTCCTCTGGGCTACAGTCCTGTTGCACTGTCTCATGCCAATGACCTATGACATTTTCTTCCCGGCGCTTGGTTTCATGTACCTTTTTCTACAACCTGTTCCCACAGGAAATGGATTTCCACCACGCTGGGTACAAGCACGCAGTTTCCTTTCAGGAGTCATGCTCTCTCTTCTGGAACTGACACGTCCCTTTGTGCTGTTCATGCTTCCCGTCTTGCTCCCGGGTAGCCTGAGCGCTATCCGGCCTTTCGGCAGGAAGTGCCTCCTTCTTCATCTTCTCCCTGTCCTGGTCCTTTCGGGAGGTTGGCACTTGAAGTTATATCTCCTGCATGAAAGACAAATCATCTGGTCCAACCATACCGGCTTTAACCTTTTTAGAGCCTGGAAGGATATCGGAATCGAAACCCCTCCTTTGCTTGACGAATCGGGAAACCCGGTTTCCCAGAGTGATCCAAAGCTGCTCAATACAATCATTCACTCTCGGCATAACGAGCTCCTCAAGGAAAGTATCAAGGAAGGGCTTCTCCGCAATCCTGCCGTTACTCTACGTCATGCTTTTGGAAGATTGGCCGCATTCCTCAAACCAGGTCTTACCATGTACCGGATTTCCCCCAAACAGCATCCGGTGCTTTGGGTCTATGCTCCACTTGTCTGGCTCTCCGCGGGGTGGTTGTTCTGGAGGTTTCTTTGCTTCCTTGTCGGATTGGGGCCAGCGCTGATGGGCATTCACCGTCACCAAGGCCTCTTTTGGGAAATTCTGGGGAACCGTGAAAACCAACTGATTGTGCTGGCGGTCTTTTCAACCGTGATCCTGGCAATGGGCGAGTCTGGAGAGGAGGTTCGTCTCCTCATATCCGTTCTCCCCTGGATGGCAGCTTACCCGGTGGGAGGGGTGAAATCCCCCGACCCTATCCGTTCCAGCGTCTCCCCTTCGATCCTTTCGCGGGCCGGGGTATGATGGATCAGAAAGCTGGGTTATCCGAGGAGAGTGGTCATAAGAAGTTATGTTCAATATGAATCCCTTTGAAATGGTGGTGATTGGGATCATCGCCCTGGTGGTGGTGGGCCCCAGGGGCTTGCCCGAGCTGGGCCGCATGGTGGGGAAATGGATGCGGACCTTCCGCGAGGCTGCCGATGAGATGAAACGGGGCCTGTATTTCGAGGATGATTACCGTTCCTCAACCCCAAGAAGGATCCCCTCCAGTCCGGTCTCGGAACCCAGGAAGACGATCAGCCCATCTGAAAGCACTGATGCCGTTGTCGTTAGTCAACCTCAAACCACTCCTTCCGAAACTGTTCCCGGACAAGCTGCAGCCCATCCCAGCGGAGAGGATTCCTCCCGGCCTCCACTCATTCCACCTTACAACCAAGACCCTGCTGACTGATGAGCGCCGATGTTGAAATGACCTTCCTGGAGCACCTTGAAGAGCTCCGCTCGAGGATTCTGTATTGTCTGTATACCGTGGTTCCGGCCATCTGTATCTCATTCTATTTCGCAGATCGGATGATGAAGTTGCTGACCGATCATGCGCGCACAATTCCGGGACTAACCAATCCAATCCCCTGGAAGTTTGCATTCAGTCCCGTGGTGGGTCCGATCTTTATTTATGACCAAAAGGGGGCCGAGACCATCCTAGTGGGTCTTTCGCCGACCGAGGTGGTGGTGGCTTATATGAAGGTGGCTTTGGTGGCAGCACTCTTCTTCGATCTTCCCTTTATCATGTATCAACTGTGGAAGTTCGTGGAACCGGGTCTTAAAGCAACCGAGAAAAAGTTCCTGGTACCCTTCATTCTCTCATCATGGTTCAGTTTTGTGATCGGGGGACTCTTTGCCTACACCGTGATGATGCGGATCGCAGTTCCCTTTCTTGCTGGTTTTGGACAGGGGGTGGTGACCAACGCCTGGTCTTTGGCAGGCTATATCAATTTTACCCTAACGATGATCCTGGTGTTTGGAATTGTGTTTGAGCTCCCCGTGATCATCGCCCTTCTCTCACTCCTGGGCTTGGTGACGCCCACTTTTCTGAGGAAATACCGCCGCCATGCCATCCTGGCCATTTTCATCATCGCGGCGGTTCTCACACCTCCCGATCCGGTCACTCAGACCCTTCTGGCGGTTCCCCTGATGATCCTTTACGAGATCTCTATCCTTGTCTCACGTTTCACTTACCGGAAGACGGAAACGGCGCTGGTCAAAACCGGATAATGAAGTTCAGCCCACCTCGATTTTCTACAACTCCGCCACCACAATGGAGTGGATATCCAACCGTGGAACCACCACGGTCACTTCATCTCCCTCTTGCGAAGATGGCAAAGTCTCCCCTTCGGGTTCCAAGTGGAATTTTTTGATCGCGTATCCCTTGAACTTGACCCGGATGTTGTGGATCGGGATGACCTCCTCCCGGATGGGAACATCATCCGCGGATTTGGCATGGTTGGCCGTGCTGTTGATGCCGTTATAAAGGTGGACCAGCAGCCTTTCGCCATCCCTGGTCTGACGGTAGAAGGTGGATTGCACACTCATCGGCGCTTCCACCTGGATACCAAAAGGAGAAGGTGCCACCCAGTTGACCGCATCTTTGAGTAGCAGACGGTGATAAGGGTAGGAGTACAGGTAATAGGCTGAATCGATCCCCGCCGCAAAGAAGATGACTTTCCCCTTGCCATACACATTGCTTACAACGGCTGGAATTGGCTCTGGAGCAGCCACCCGGGTGGCCAGAGTTGCCAGAACCCTGGCTTCCGGAGAGGCGGGTTGAACCGAAACCGCCTGACCTTTGAACACGACAGGTTGATCCGCGAGATAGGTCTTCAGCCGCTCATCACGCCACACATTGTCTTTCTCAGTCAACCGCAGGTCGAAGATGTTCTTCCGTTTGAGCCAGTAATCGGAGTTGATTCCTTTGAGGAAATTCACATCGATCGCTTCGGTCCTGCCCCCTTCGCCGACCGGGATGCCGAGATACTTCACCCCAAAGACATCCGCAAGAGAGTAATCTGGATGCGGGTCACCCAGTTCATCAAAGAGAGAGGTATCTCCACTGGCCACCAGCCCGCCACCATCGCGAACAAACTCGCGGATCGCTTCAATCTGTGTCTTATCCAGACAGGCCGTGTTTGGCAATATGAGGACCTTGTATTTCGTGAGGTCCTCGCGAGTCAGGTTCCAGTCATTGATAACGGTGAAACCCAGGTGTTCCTCAATTCCCATACGGAACATTCCGAGGACATGACTGAGATAACGTTCTTCAACCGCACCGGGAGAACGGCCATAGAAACAGTTCGTGTTATCGCTCATGACCACCCCGATGTAGTGTTCCGGCTGAATGCACGTCAGGTAAGTCTCGCGCTTTTTGATCTCATCCAGGGCTGCATAAACCGCCTCGAGCATTTGCGGTGGAGCCAGAGCCATGCTGGGACGTGGCCCCCAGGTGAGTACCAGCATGGCGCGCATCAGGATCTCGGTGGGGGTCATCGAGTCATGGCCGTAAGGATTCCCATGGGTGAACAAATAGGGGGAGCTGAAAGCCACACGGTGATTGGTGACCGCCCACATGTAAGCATTCCCAAAGGCGGGAACCACCGTATTACCCTGGTTGGTCTCATCCATCCAGAACTCCTGATCGGGAGCATCCAGAAGCAGGTTTAATCGGGCTGGCATGTTCCTTGGGATACTCAGGAAATGCCCCCAGCGTCCCGCATTGGTGGACCAGCTCACCAAAGCCACATCCGGGTTGATCGCTTTCAGCCGTGTCTGCATCCGGATAAGCAGCTCCTCCAGACGGCGATTGGCCCAGGTCAGGTAATGGCGGAAGGCTGGATCATCCATGTTTGGGTTGGGGATCTCCTTCCCCGTATCCTTGCGGTAGTTTTCACGGCAGTGTTGGCAATAGCAGCCTCCGCCATGATGAAGCCCATCGAAACTCCAGGCATCCACCGGATACTTGCTCTGAATCTCGCATAGCAGGTCAATCAACCTGTCGCCCCAGGGACCGAGAAGGCAGATCCCGCCGCCGAGAGGATTCTTCTCAGGATCATAGGCCGGGATGTCTGTAGTGTTGGTGGAGATCTGACGCCAATCGGGGTGTTCGGCGTAGATCTCGGATTGAAGACCGGGGGGGACGACTCCGAGGATCCGGATTCCGCGTTTCCTGTATTCGGCGATCTCGGTTTCGACCCGGTCAGCGGGAACATGCGGGCTGCGTTTCTTGAGGATCTGGCTGTCAAAGTACACGAACCAGGGATCCGCGAAACCAAGCTCGCTGATCTGGGCTCCATGAGCTTTTGCCCGGTCACGCCCCGCTGCGTCCATCCCGGACAGGCAGTAGGTGACCAGTGTGGTCTCCTCCAGCCATTTTGGGATGGCGATCTCATGGAAGGGCTGCTTCTCAAAGGGTTGGAGGAGGATCCCCTTACCCCAGATGCCAGGCGCCTCGGCGTGGCAATGCGGCATGAGAATCATTCCCATGAATGCCATCACGGAAATGATCTGATTGGCTGGTTTCACCTGGCAC
>CAYZUX010000207.1:0-10716 GCA_964481775.1 uncultured bacterium
GCACAGAAACACTTCGAAAGGGTGTCTCCGCATGTCTGTCAGCCTTTCCGGAAATTGACCTGGAACTGAGTGGTGGACTCGACAGCCGTCTCCTTCTCGCCGCGATTCCTCCCACCAGACGAAGAGGGCTCCGTGCCATTACACTCGGTGAGCCCGGCGGACATGACTGGGTTACCGCCAAATTCATCGCCGATCATGAGGGGATGACTCACCTCCAGATCGATCTCTCACAGCTCGGAATGCTCCCCCCGGGGGAGATTCTACCTCTGGTCAAAAGCGCTTCGTTCAAGGCTGGTCATAGCGCAAATCCCTTTGGACGTGGAGTTCTGGACTGGGTCAACTCCCAGGTCGATCAGCGTCCACGTCTTTCAGGGCAGAATGGTGAATTCATCCGGGGCTTTTACTATCCGGGCCAACCGGATGCCGACTCGGTGAACTCCCGCTTGGTGAACTCACTGGCTCATTGGAGGATGTGGACCAACCAGGGTGTGGATCTGTCTTTGCTGACACCTGCATACCGTGAACGGATTCAGGGCAGTTGTCTGGCCAGACTGAAAGAGATTTTCCAGAGTTACGGAACCGGCTGGCTCCTGAGTACGGATGAGTTTTACCTCATGGAACGGATGGGGCGCTGGGTGGGGATGGATTATTCGGCGGCCTGCCAGGAGCGAGTGGTGTTGGCCCCCTTCTTCCACCCGGCCTTTGTAGAATGGGCCAGAAGGCTTCCAACCACCTGCCGCCGTGGAAGTCAAATTTCCGCCGCGATGCTGGAGAGAATGGATCCCTATCTGGCCTCTCTCCCGCTGGATGGAGGGATCCCTGCCTGTGATCTGGAACATCCCGACCTAAGACTGTTCATTGCTGGCAAGGTCCGCTTTGCCACCAAGGTGGTCAGAAAAGCCTGGCAACGCATCACCGGGCATGGGAAACCACCCTATGGCGCTGAGACGCTTTACCGGGGATTGCTCAAAGATCAGCCAAAGGTTCTTGACCTGCTTCCCCATGTCCAACAGAGTGGCATTCTGGATCTGAAGGCACTTGATGAGGTGTCTCAGGGACAACGTAAACTTGACTGGAAATCACTCGGTTTCCTGCTCAACCTGGAATGGACCTATGAATACCTGGAATCCTGTGGGAGTGGATTGTGAATCTCTATGAGGGGGCTTACCGGGGTGACCGGGATGATCTTGAGGAACCACGCACGCTCCTGGCCCTGGGATTGACTCTCGCGGGTCTGATCTTCCTGGCGGGGGCGGTTTTTCCTTTACCCGCCGGAATCCACACTCTCATCAGGGGAAACCTGGATCCGGGGGAGACCTTCGAACACCTTCTGACAGGCTGGGTGCTGGGATGGTTTGGCCTGCTCTTTGTGGGTTGGGGAGTTTGTGAGTTCCTGTGTGCAACACCTGGGCCACGAATTCTCTTTTCCCTGATCTGTGTGGTGCCGGTTCTGGCCCCCTTTGGATTCCTGGGGAATGGTTCCTCAACCGAGGCCTGGTCAGCGGCACTGGCTGCCGAATGGTTTCAACGGACCGGCCAGCTGCTGGATGATAATTTTCCTATCTCCCCTGTGTTTCTGAAGGTTTTAACCTGGCTTCACTCCCTGGGTGGCTGGACAACCGTGTTCACAGTTCACCTTGTGACGGGAATCGGAGCGGTGTTGGTCTGGCTCCTGTTGCCGGATGAGATTGTCATCTGGCGCAAACGGTTGATCGCCCTGGGTCTTCTTCTTCATCCGCTCTTCCTGTTGAGTTGTGGAACCGGTCTGGACCCCTTGTGGCAGACAGTCACCGTGAGTGTTTCAATGGTCTTTCTGGTACGTGGCCTGAACCGCGAGGGGGTTCCCTATGGCCACTCTGTTTTCAGTGGACTTCTCCTTGGACTGGCTGGCGGTTTCCATTGGCCTTGCCTGGTATTCCTCCCGGTGTGGATCTTTGCCCTGGCTGTTTTCGAGGATTCCCTTTCACAAAAAATGGTAACGGCACTGCTGGTGACCTTGGGTACCGGTCTCTCCTGGGGAGCGAGTCTTGCCCTGGGATCAGGAGACATTGGTATACCTGTCATTGCGATTCCTGATCTGTTGATGGACATTCCCCGTCTGGGGTATCACCTTCTCCATGATGTCTTCCCTCCTCCCCTGCTGATGCTGTTGTTGATTGCCGTGTGGCGTTTAAGGAGAGATTGGGAGGATCTTGAGCAGTCTGAACAGGTTCTCTGTGTGGTTTCACTGGGGGGACTGATTAGTGGGACTGTGGTGTTTGGGGTTTTTCATGAGAGTGCTGGTCCCATGACTGTTCTGGTCCCGATGATGGCGGCGCTGATTGGTGTTCTGGTTCCGCGTGGTGCAGTCGCTGTTGGATTCCCAGTCCTGGCATTGTGGAGCGTGCTATCTGTTCCCATCCTGCCATCGCATCCTGCCCAGGAGGTGAGCCTCCAACTCAAACCGGTTCGGGGACTTCTGGTGGATGAAGCTTCCAAACGGTTCGACCAGATCCGGGGAGCTCAGCAACTCCTGCTGGCCTCCCAGAAGAGGAACACGGTCTATGTGGTCGGTGGGCAATGGCCCCTGTTGGCCACGATTCATCCAGACTGGATCCTGGAAAAGGGGATCCTGCGGAACCCTGAGTATCCAGTGGAATTCCGGGACTGGGTGGATCAGGACACCTTCCGGGCGTTGAGACTGGAAGAGTTCCGTTTTTATGTGGTCGGTGATGCGGGCCGAATCAACCGGGAGAGATACGGGTATGACCTATTCGAGGAAGGCGCAACCGCCTGGGAGCCATAGGAGGCTTTCTCCGATTCCTTAACTCCTCCTGCCCTTCCTTTCCATTGGGGTAACGAGACAGAGAGAGAACTTTGTGGTGGATACTCCATTCTTTCAATAGATCACAGCCCTGTCCTTTTCCAATACCGGGCGAAATCGAAAAGGATATTCATGTTGGAGGGGTTGGATTTGATCAGCGAGAGCAGATCGAGAGGGTTGATCTTACCATCATCGACACGGTCGTATTCCGCTCCTGGAATTCCACCCCCCTCAATGGTGGCCACTAACTGGAAGTTTTTGGTGGTGTTCGCCATGTTGAAGAACAGAAGAAAGAACTGGCCAGCCGAAAGCGGGACCCGGCTGTTGGGGGTCACGACCACCGCGCTCTTTCTGCCACCCAGACCGACATAGTCATCCAGGGTATTTCCAACCGGTTGACCTTTCCTTACCTGAAGAATGAAGTTGCCTGCGGGTACGGGGCTTTCATTGACCCGGATATGGAGTTCACGTGCTCCGGCGGGGACCTCGATCTTGTAGGGGTTACTCGAAGCACCATTGCCGGTGGCTGGATCGCTTGGGCCAACCGTCCCGGTCACCATGACTCCACTGGTCAGACTGGTAACTCCCCCAGGGATCGGGGTGGGACCTGGAGTGGGGGTAGGAGGCGGAGGTGTTCCAGCAGTCAGTAAAAGGGTGTAATCACCGATGCTAACCGGCCCGAGAGCATTGACCGAAGACATGACCACCACGATATAGTTGTCAGCAGCCGGCAGCTTGAAACCCGCAATCCGTGCATTCTGGTTCCCACCGCTGTCATCATCATAGGTGAGCAACTCCCCCACCGAGTTTCCGAGCAGGATGAGCGGATCGAGATTGAAGTCACCACGTTTTACCGCGGAGAGTTCAATCACCTGATTGGCGGCTCCCGGGAAATAGTAGACATCCCTCTCGATAAGCGAGTCGATGCGTCCATTCACCGCCTGGTTGAAGAAAATCTGTTGGATCTGGGGGGAACCACCCTGAACAGTGGCCACCACTCCCACTTCGGAATAGAACCCATCGAACTTGTCGGCGACCTCGATCAGCCAGACAGTGTCCATGTTGAGGGGAACTGGCGAGGCGTTAGTGATCGTGATCCCCTCCTGGATCAAACCCAGATCGGAGTTGTAGATCTGATTGAGGTTTGTGTAGTTGCCGGGCGCCACACGCAGGATCACATCACCCTGATTAAAGAAACCCGGGACAAAGGTCTGGACAGTGAGGCTTGTGGCGCCAGCGGGGACCTGGATGTAAAAATCGGCATAGAAACCATCGGAGAGAGTTCCAGCCAGAGGCACTCCATTTTGGAGTTCCTGAAACCCGGCCACTCCTTTGTCTACGGCCTTGGCGGGATGTTTCTCCTGGCTTTTGAAGCTGCCCGTTTCTGTAATGCCATGCTGGGAGAAGGCGGTTCGGAGGTTGTTGACATTGACTCCTCCGCGTGTCTGGTCTCCCTGGATGAAGGCTTTCAGGATATCGCTGTACTGGACATTGGTCATCGGGATGAAGGGAATGCCGGCGATCAGAACTCTTGCCATTTCATCCCGTGCTGCCTGGTTGACTGTCCCACCCGCCCGCAGCTTCATGAAATCCCAACAGGCTCCACCGTAGATTTCCCCATCCAGGTGCTCTTCATTGACCAGGTCATTGGGGAATTTTTTCGTGTTGTTGATGGTACGTAAAAAGGGCTTCCCGGGCACTGAGGACTCACCCACATTCGGATCGCCATTGATGATGGCGGCGATGATATCACCACAGGCTTCTCCCCAGGCGCGCCTAGGGGTATGCAAGGGGGTCTGTTCCGTGTTGATGAGGACATCATCGAAAAAGTGACCAAACTCATGGGAGGCCACATCAAAATCCTGTGCGAGGTTATTAAAGACACTCCCATCACCATTACCGAAAACAAACCCACCCATGATTGGATGATAAAAAGCGTTGTTGAACTGTCCCCCAGTCTCCTTGTTCAATGCATTGACCGTAGCTGGCAGAGCTCCCGCAGCGGTGTCATTGAACCCCAGGGCACGCAGCCGTTTACGTGTTTCGGTCAGGTAGTAATAAACCGAGGCCTGGCGAAATCCGGGGGAGTTGGCGGAGTAATTGAAAGCGCGTGAGGGTGATACCACACGCTCGTTTTCCTCATCGAGCACCACGAGAAGTGGCCCACGCAGTTTGCCTGAGTCATCCAGGTCAGTCAGGGTTCTCTGGACCAGGCCGGATTGTGCCGAGTTGGGATCATAGAGAGTTGCGGTTCCATTCAGGTAACAAACCAATGGGAATAAGGCTAATGGCTCTCCCGTATAGGCATCCGCGAAGAGGGTACCATCGGCCCCGGGAACTGGCCCGAGGAGGGTATAGCGGTAGGCCAGGTAATTGGCCCCGGCGCTCGGGGAGAGTGAATAGATGATTTCCTCGGGTTCACCCATTGAATGAAATCCCGAACCGAGTTTTCCAAAGCGCTTCAAGGCCAGACTGAGAGCTTCGTCCCTGGAGAGTTTGACAGCACCAGGTGTTTCATTACAGAGAACCAGATCCGGTACATACTCCCCGTTGACCATCACCACATTTTCCTCTGCATCGAAGTGCACTGTAAGCCCGGCACCATAGACACGGAGCCCACGGTAGGTCTGGAGGAAATCCACATGGGAGGAGCCGGTAAAGGTGGAGCTTCTGATCTTGTCGAGAGAGAGGTCAGACACATCTTTCCCTTTCAGGAAGAGGTCCCGTTGATCGCTCAGGAAACGTCTGGCCTTTTCCGCAAGGTCTCTGCCTGAGCTGGTGGTCTTCAAGTAGGCGACAGAATGTGGAAGGCCGGTGCGGACACTGAACTCCACAGTGGCACTGCTGGTTCCCTTCATGGATTTCAGCCTTTTCCAGGCTTCCTGAGCCATGAGTTCCGGTTGTTTACCGGTTGGACTGCCGGATTGTCCAAGGCGGGGGGCGCCAATAGACTGGTTTGGAAAGACAGAAAGCTTTGAGGGAGGGGCAGTGATTCCCCAACAAAGGGTTGTTTGTGTTATGAGGCTTATTAGAGTAACCGTAAACCCTGCCTGATGGCAAAATGACATGACCCCACCTCCTGTTGCCGGGATCAAGTCTAAAGCCGAGATTAGTTTCTGGGAATACCTGAAAATTTCAATCAGCTAAACTTGTTGAGGTGTGAGTTTTCCCTCCGGTTGTTGTGGTGTGGAGGGCTTTGTGAAATTCCTTGTCCAATGCCTCCACTTGAGGATCAGTTTAAGCCGGTCCTTAAGGAGTTTTGGAAGAAAATGTGCCAGCCGGTTGTTCCTGATCCAGGGATGGGAGGCGAAATCGAAAGCCCTTACCGGAATGGGTTCCCGCCAGTGGGCATAGTGAGTCAGGACCTCGAACAGGTCATTGAGATAAGTGGGACGGAAACTGTGGTAATACTTGCGGTAAACGTCCTCGATATCATCTTTGACTAATCCTTCGGCTACCGCTCGGTCATAGATATCGGTACCCGGATAGAAGGTCAGGGAATACATGATGATCTCGAAGGGTAATGGCAGGCGGGTCATGAAACGAAGGGTTTCAACCAGCGACTCTTCGCTTTCCCAGGGATTGTCGAGGATCAGGTCATAATAGGGGGTGAGACGATCTCCGAATTCACTCATCAGCGCGGCGGCCTTGGCCACCTTGCGCTCGGTCTGGGGACGTTTGTATTCCTTGCGCATCGATTCGGAGGCGGACTCGATCCCCATCCGGACTTCCGCCAGGCCGGCCTCCACCAGTGCCTCCAGTTTATCCCGGCGGACTGTGGCGGGGGTCACACCGGTCACGGTCAAGGGTAGACCAATCCGGCGTTTGTATTCCCGGCTGAATTCCGCGATCTCCTCATAAGGGAGGGAAAAGAAGGCGTCATCATCGAACTTGACCCGGCTGAACACAGGCAGTTTATTCAGGGCCAGCTCGAGCTCCTCCACCAGACGTCCCATGCTCTTGTGACGGACCTTTCTGTTTTCCGGGAACTCCTTGTTGAGAAAGACATTGCAGCAATAGATACAATCAAAAGGACAGCCACGTGAGGGAATCGTGAGGTAGATCCCCTCGGTTCGTTGACGAAGGATTTCAGGCGTCATCGGGATCAGACGCTCGCCCTCCAGAACGAAATGGCTGCCGAGATCGAAATCAGCATGGGGGATGGCATCAAGGCTTTCCGGTGGGGCGGCGCGTTCGAACTCCTTTTGACCACGGGCCCGGATGCCGGGAACCTGTTTTCCCGAACCAAAAGATTCCAGGAAGCTGACAAAACTCTCTTCGGCCTCGCCCACCGCCACATAGTCCGCTACGGTCAAGCTTTCTTCCGGACGGACCGTGGCATGGATTCCCCCCCACATCACGGGTATCCCCAGGCGTTTCTGGATGACCTTGGTAAGGGAAGAAGCGTTGTCCCAGAAATTGGACATCAACGAGAGTCCCACCAGATCGGTGCCACGACAGAGTTCCACAACCTGGTCAAGCACCTGTTGGCTATAGGGTTGGGTGAATTGCTGGGTGACGAACAGGAGACGGGTTTCATGTCCTGCGGCGCGAGCGGTGGCGGACAGCGAGCGGATGCCAAAGGAATAGACATCCGGGAATGGAGAAAGAAGGGCAATCTTCATCAATGGGTTTCCGCCTTTTCCGGCTTAACTCTACGGGAGGTGAGAACAGACTGTCAACCGAAACGGTTTTCCGGGATCTTCCAGCGATGGACGATTTGCAACTCACTCACCTTGACACACCTAACCTCTCGAATAAGATTCCTAATCAAATGGTCTTAGAGCCATATTCATTCCGGTTTTCCTGATTGATGCCCAATGCCTGTTCTCAAAACTGAAAACCTCACCAAGACGTTCAGACGGAGTTGGAGACGCGGGAAATTCACTGCCCTAGATAACCTCTCGATTGAGGTTCATGAGGGGGAGATTTTCGGATTTCTGGGGCCGAATGGCGCTGGAAAGACCACCACGATCAAAATCCTGCTGCGCCTGCTGACTCCCACCAGCGGAAACGCTTACATCCTTGATACCGACTTGCGGAATTCCCCCACACGATTGCGAGTCGGCTACATGCCGGAGAATCCGTATTTCTACCGGTTCCTGACCGGAGAGGAGTTTCTCAAGTTCTATGCCCGGCTCAACCGGATACCCGCCGCAGAACGTGGAAAAAGGATTGATGAGCTTCTGGATCTGGTGGGCATGCGTCATGCCCGCAAGGTGCTTCTCAAGGAATACTCAAAGGGGATGACCCAACGGATTGGTCTGGCCCAGGCCCTCATGCATGATCCCAAGCTGGTTTTGCTGGATGAGCCAATGTCCGGACTTGATCCCATTGGACGCAAGGAGATCCGTGATCTGATCTACCGTCTGAAATACCAGGGACGGACCATTTTTTTCTGCAGCCATATCCTTTCGGATGTGCAGGATATCTGCAGCCGGGTCGCGATTCTCCACCATGGCAAGCTCCTGCGAATCGGCGAGATGAATGACCTGCTGGGGACAGGTAAGGATAAGGTTCGTGTCGAGCTGCGCCTCCCGGAGAACCTCCAGCCCTCTGACCTTGGTCTGGCCGGCGATTTCCATAATGGAGTCCTGGAAACGGTGCTTCCGAATACAGCGGAAACCAACCAGATGACCGACAAATGGCGTACCAAGGGGGCGGAAATTATCTCCCTGATTCCTGAGCGCAAGAGCCTGGAAGAATATTTTGTCGAAACCATTCGGGCCGCCGATCCCAATGTGGTCCTTGAGACCTGATACCATTCATTAAAGACTCGAGTTGGAGCCATGACAGAAATCATCGCCATAGGATTAAATACCTTTCGTGAGGCCATCCGGAATAAGGTCCTCTACCTTATTCTCCTGTTCGCGGTTCTGCTGATTGGAAGCTCGATCTTCCTTTCCACCCTTGCGCTGGAAGAAGGGATGCGGGTGGTAAAGAACCTGGGGCTTTCCTCGATCAATGTGTTCGGGCTGCTGGTGGCGATGTTCATCGGCGTCACCCTGATTCCCCAGGAAGTGGAAAGCAAAACCATTTACACGATCATCTCCCAGGGGGTCCGGCGCTGGCAGTTCATCCTCGGCAAATTCCTGGGCCTGACTCTGACTGTGTATGCCAATATCGCGGTGATGTCTTTGTTGCTGCTGGCGATCATGTTCTGGTTTCTGGGGGGATTTTCTCACCCCATGCTGACCCTGAAAGATCCATCTTTTCTGTGGGTTCCCGCCGCGATTGGAATGCAGCTTTTCGAGATGCTGATTGTCATCAGCATTGCGATCCTGTTCTCCTCTTTCTCAACGCCGATTCTCTCCGCAGTCATGACCCTGATGGTCTATGTCATTGGCAATATGACCAATGCCTTCTGGGATTACATCCGTCTTCAGAGCGAGAAGGGGGGAAATGAGGTTTTCTGTGGATTTCTCACTTTCATCTGGTACCTGTGTCCGCACCTCGATCTGCTTAACCTGAAGAAATTGGCGGTCTATTTTGAATTGCTGCCTCCCGCGCAAACCTATTTTCCTTTGGGGCCGGCGGTACTCCATGCAGTAACTTATACAACCCTCGTCCTCTTTCTGGCCTGTACAGCATTTTCCAAGAGAGACTTCTAAAGGAGACAGGGGTCGACACACATGAAGGGGAAGGTGCTTTTACTGCTGATTGTTCTGGTAGCCCTTTACCTGGTGGGGCAATACTCCGCCTGGACTGTCCAGCGATATGATTATGTCTACAACTACATGTATGAATTCACGAGCCCTCAGGTCCGGGCGATTCTGGCCTCCGGTCACGATGCTCTGATGGCGGATCTTTCCCTGATCCGGGGGGTGCAGTTTTATGGCAGGAATTACCCTCTTCTCGATAAGCATCCTGTCAAATATGACCAGTTCAAATCCCTTGGAAAAGCAGTTGCTGAGACTGACCCGCGTTATGGCGGAGCCTATCGTTTCTGGGGATTTGCCTTCACCAGCGCGGAACGTGGGAAGGTCGACTCCTACCGGTACCTGATGGATGGCGCTTATAAGATGAGTGCCACCACCGAGCTCTCTTCGGCAACACGTCCCGCTTTCGCGGAAGTCATCCCTGATATGTGGCAAGTGGCCAAGGATGCAGGCTATGTCGCCGTGTATGAGCTCGGCAGCGCAACCCCGGAATGGGGGTGCTCCGCCTACCGTCTCGCCCAGAAATCCCCGGCCTGCCCCGACTTCCTTCGCCGCCTGGAGTTTTTCGCCTGCAAGGCGATTGATCCGGATCCCTTGCCACCCCTTATGGAACTGGCTGAAGATGCTGTCAAGACAACCAATGTTCCCCTCAAACAACTCAACATCGACCACATCCGCAGGATTGTGGCGGCGGAACACAAGTCATTCTGGCATTTCGCCTCTGTCTATTACAAAGAGATCCATGGTGCATCGCCCACCAGCATCAATGACCTGAAGACTGTGGCCATCATGAAGGAAGCGTGCCGTCTTTATCGTGAGATGAGTTCGCAGTGGTTCCCGGATGGACGGACACGCCTGTTTCCTAACCTCCTGAATCCCAACGCACCCGTCACAGATCCGCCGTTGGTGAAGGAAGCGGTGGAGCCTGAGCTTCCGATCGATCCCTATGGAGGAGAGTACCTCATTCTCAAAATTGAGAATGCCACTCCGACACTGGTTGCGACCGGCAATGCGATCAATGACCGGAAGGAGATTCTCAGTCAACTAAGCGTGGTGCTCGAGGAATACAAGAAGAAACACAACGGACAATGTCCACCTGATCTGGAAACGTTGATAAAAGATCAGGATGCGGGTGGTTTCCGGGCTGACATGTATGGTTATCCCATCCTTTATGATCAGGCCACCTGCAAGTTCTCCTTCCCTGAAATCTCTGAGGCGAATCCCCCGACTCTTCCTCCCTATGGCCAGACCAAG